>DAIRFT010000016.1:0-11575 GCA_036794885.1 Thermocrinis sp.
TTTTGACCTTGGCGGTGGTAGGTCTTTTTCTCATCATTTGGATCATATACGAAATTTGGCTCATTCTCACGGGAGTGTTGCCTTTAGAAAGGGGCGGTTTGAGCGTATTAGGTTCTATTTTGATCCTTTATGCAATCTCTGAGCTTCTTTCTGAGGAAATAAAGCACATAAAAGGCTCTGCCCTGAGCTTAAAGATATTTGTGGGCGTTGCCTTGGCGGCGGTCATAAGAAAGGTATTGATAATCTCTTTGTCTCCTGAAAAGTTTCAGGAGCTGATAACCCTCTCCCTTGTGATTTTAGCCTTGGGAGTAGTATTTTGGCTCATATACAGAGTTGAATCAAAGCTCTGAAGTATAATTTTTCTATGAAAACCACACCTTTGCACCCTCTACACATCCAATTAAAGGCAAAATTCACGGAGTTTGCAGGATACCAAATGCCTTTGCAGTATTCCTCCATAGTGGAGGAGGTTATGGCAGTCAGGAGTTCTTCGGGACTCTTCGATATATCCCACATGGGAAGGCTTTGGATTAGGGGAAAAGATGCAAAACAAAAGCTGGACTTTTTAACTACCAACTCCTTGGACAAGCTCAAATACGGTAAAGTGCAGTATAACTTATTGGTCAACGAGAGGGGAGGTGTAAAGGACGATATAACTGTTTATATGATGGGGGAGGAGGAATACTTTTTGTGTGTAAACAGCATAAACAGGGAGAAGGTTTTAAACTGGCTTACCTCTTGGGGTCTAACTGTGGAAGATTGGACCTTTCAGAGTGTGCAAATAGCCCTTCAGGGCAGGTCTGCAGAGGAAAAACTGGGAAAGTATTTTGAAGTTAGTGGTTTGAAAAGATACAACTTTTTGACCTTTGGAAACGTAATAATTTCCCGCACAGGCTACACAGGAGAGGACGGCTTTGAAATTTACGCACCCATCAAAGAAGGCATTGAAATTTTTGAGACCCTTTCAAAAGAGGTGCAAACCTGTGGGCTTGGTGCAAGGGATGTTTTGAGGATAGAGGCGGGCATGCCTCTGTATGGACACGAACTTTCAGAGGATATCTCTCCTCTGATGGCAAGCTTAGACAGGTTTGTAAGCAGGGAAAAGAACTTTTTAGGGAAGGATGAGATGTTTTCAAAGGAGCCACAGAGAAAACTCTTTGGTCTTGAGTTGCAAGAAAAGGGTGTGCCTAGGGAAGGCTACCATATAGAGATGAACGACAGAGAAATAGGCGTGGTCTCAAGCGGAACCTTTTCGCCCACCTTAAAAAAGGGCATAGCCCTTTGCTTTGTGGATACGGATCACCTGAAGGAGGGCGCAGAGGTTGAGCTTGTGATTAGGGAAAAGCCCGTAAGGGCAGTTCTGAGAAGGTATCCCTTTATAAGGTAATGGCATATCATAGCCTTCTGAGGAAGGTTATAACCCTACAAAGAAAGACAAAGCTGATCCCTCCCAACAGTGCTATTCTTGTGGCTTTCTCTGGGGGCATAGATTCATCTTCTTTGGCGGTAGCCCTGCAAAGGTTAAAAGAGCCCTTAAAGATCAAACGCTTAGCCCTTTTACACATAAACCACCTTTTGAGGGGAGAAGAATCTTACAGGGATGAGAACTTTGCAAGAAGTTTCGCCCAAAAATACTCCTTAGGGCTCTTTGTGGAGAGGGTGGATGTGCCAAGCTTAGCCAAAAAGAGGGGAGGCAACATAGAGGCGGTCGCAAGGGAGGAAAGATACAGGCTTTTTGAGGAGGTGAGAAAAAGGGAAGGTTTTGACTTGGTGGCAACTGCCCATCACCTGGGGGACTTGGTGGAGACTATAATTCTTTGGCTCACACGGGGCACTGGGCTTGAGGGACTTTTGGGCTTTGAACCGAAGGAAGGCAACATTATAAGACCCTTTTACCTTGCCACCCGGCAGGAGATAGAGGATTTTGCCAAAAAGCAAGTCCTTGAGTGGGTGGAGGACTCCACCAACTATGACCTTTCTTTGGCAAGAAACAGAATAAGGCACAGGGTGGTGCCCGAGCTAAAGGCTATAAACCCAAACTTGGAAGAAAGCGTGCTTAGGATGAGGGAGATTTTAAAGGAAGAGAACGAACTTCTTGAGAAGTTAGTCCAGACTGCCCTTTTGAAGGTAAAAGAGGAGGGAAGGGGGGGCTTTTTAAAGTTGGAGCCAGCCCTCCAAAGGCGTGTGGTAATGAAGCTATACGGGGTGAAGAACTTCAAAGAGGTGAGCAGGATCATAAACAGGATAAAGAAGGGTGATAATATATAGCCCTTAAACTATGTTAGACAAAGTCTTTAGGATCTTCAGAGAGAAGGGCGGAATACTCAAAGCGTTGGACCTTTGGGATTGGTATGAGTCTTTGGAGCCCAAGTGGCAAAAGAAGGTAAAGTATTACTTTTCTTTAAAGACCATAAAGAACTTGAACTTTCCTTACAAGGCTAAACACTTTGACAGCGGAGATGTTCAAACCGCCTACACAAAAAGAACTTTTCTGGGGAGCTTAGCCCAAAGTGCCCTTTTGGAGAAGGACTTTGAAACTGCCCACTGGCTCTATTGGGAAGCCCTAAAGCAGGAAGGCACACCCTACGAGGAACATCTGATCCTCAACGACCTTCTTTTGCTATATCAAAAACTCAAAGACTTTGAGAAGATGGAGGAGGTTGCAAAAAGAGATGTGGAGCTATTTCCAGAGTATGCGGAAGGGCTAAAGGAAAGAAACGGTGGGAAGTTGCCACAGATCAACTCCTTTGAGGTTTTGGTGTATCTTTACGAGCGAAAGGGTCTTTTTGAGGACGCCTTGGCTTTGATAAAGAGAATAAAGGAGCTTGGAATTGCCTACCCACAGGAGGAGGAAGTTCTGAAAAGAATTTCTGATAAAATAAACTCCCTTTGACATGGGGTTCAGCTGTGGAATAGTAGGACTTCCCAACGTGGGAAAATCAACCCTTTTTAATGCCCTTTTGCAGTCTGCAAAGGCACAGTCTGCCAACTATCCCTTTTGCACTATTGAACCCAACGTGGGCGTGGTAGAGGTGCCAGACCAAAGGCTCTATCACATAGCCCAAAAGGAGAGGTCAAGAAAGATCACACCCACCTTCATAGAATTCTGGGACATTGCGGGCTTGGTAAGAAACGCCAGCAAAGGAGAGGGTCTGGGTAATCAGTTTTTGGCAAACATCCGAGAGGTGGATGCCATAGTTCAGGTTCTGAGATGCTTTGAGGACCCGGATGTGGTTCATGTGGAGGGAGAGGTTGACCCGATAAGGGACGCCCAGATTATAGACTTGGAGCTTATAGCCAAAGACTTGGAGACGGTGGAAAGGAGGTTAGAAAAGGTTCAAAAGATGGCAAGGCTTGGAGACAAAAAGGTAAAAGAGGAGCTTGAACATTTGGAAAAGATAAAGGCGGTCCTTGACAGAATGGAGCCTCTGAGGAGGCACAAAGAAGAGCTTGGAGAGGAAACCATAGAGTATGCAAAGAAGACTCTGTTTTTGCTCTCTATCAAGCCCACCATGTACGTTGCCAACGTGGGAGAAGAAGACTTGCCACAGGGCAATGAGTGGGCTGAAAGGGTAAAGGCTTACGCAAAGGAAGAATCTGCACCGGTGGTAGTTATGTGCGCTAAGCTTGAGGCAGATTTGATCGGATTAGAAGGTCAAGAAAAGCTTGAGGTTTTGAAGGCTTACGGGCTTGAAGAACCGGGATTAAATAAACTAATAAGGGAGGGCTACCGTCTGCTTGGACTTATAACCTTCTTTACTGCCGGCGAGAAGGAAAGCAGGGCTTGGACCATCAAAAAGGGCACAAAGGCACCACAAGCGGCGGGTAAGATCCACTCGGACATGGAAAGGGGCTTCATAGCGGCGGAGGTCATCAACTACGAAGAATACAAAAACCTTCCATCCCTAAGCAAGGCAAAGGAGCTTGGTCTGGTAAGGCTTGAGGGCAAGGATTACGTAGTTCAAGACGGAGACATAATGTACTTTAGGTTCAATGTGTGAAAATCTCAAGGATTTTGTTTATGGTCCTTTGGGCGGAAAACTTTTCCCAGTATAGCTTTTGGGAGTTTTGGGAGAAGGTTTCCCAGTTCTCTAAAGCCAAGGAGAGCTTTTCCTTAAGTGCCTCTGGGTTTCCCCTTTCAAAGAGTTAGCCGTTGAAACCTTCTATTACCGCCTCCTTTTGCCCTCCCGAGTCGGAAACCACCAGGGCACAGCCACTTATTAGCGCCTCAAGGGCAACCCTTGGGAAAGCTTCCTCCCCCTTTGATGGAACAACGCATACATGGGCTTGGGCGTAGTATTTTTCCACCTCTGGGGTATAGCCCACAAAGAGAAAGTTCTCACGGTAGCCTTGGACCATAGCCTTCAAATCCGCCTCCACCCTTCCACTGCCCACAAAGATGCATTCAATGGGATAGCCCTTTTTTAAAAGCTCCAAACAAGCCCTTGCCAAGTCAAAGACACCCTTTCCTTCATCCAGCTTGCCCACAAAGAGAACCTTTAGCCTGCCGTTCTTTGGCTTCTGAGTGGCTTTGAACCTGTCCTCTTCTATGATGTTATAAACCACCTCCACCTTGTGCGGTGGCACGCCTTCCCTTATTAAGTTCTGCCTAACATGTTGGCTTACTGCCAAAAATTTGTCCACAAAGGGAAAGACAAACTTCCGGACTGCCCACTCTCTCATGCGGGACATGTGCCTGAAGAAAAAGACCTTACTACCCGCCAACTTTCCACAGTAGAGAACATCTGGATACTCCTTTCCATTGTTGGCTACCACAATATCCGGCTTTTCTGAACTTATTGTCCTATACAGCTTTACCATACTCAGCAGTGTTAGGCTGTGGGGAAAGGGTATGTAAAGCTTTCTTACAAAGTCCGTATTTTGATCCACAAAACTGCCCTTGGCACATATTAGGGTTATGTCAAAGAAATCCTTCAGGTGTTTTAACATGCTTACGGTGTGAAGTTCTGTGCCCCCAAAGTTTGGGTTCGGATTGCCGTTAACCCAAAAGACCCTCAATCTTCCTCGTAATCCAACTGGTTATACACCACAAAGATGTTTACATCGTGTAATTCATCATACATTTTGTAGTCCTTGAAGGGATTTTCCGCCAGTGCTTGCCTTATCTCGTCTATGCTTTTGCCCTCTTCCTTCATCTTTTTTACCCTCTCCCTGAGAAAGGTAAGGTAGTTCAGGGAGTCATCTATGGCATCCTTTTTGAGGGGTTCGTTGTGCCCAGCCAGGATAACCCGTATATCCATGCCTTTGAGCATCCTAAGAGCCTCTATCCATCCCCCTACGCTGGCGTTTCTGTCCCCTGCAAAAATGATCCTTTTGTAGCTAACCAAATCTCCCGCAAAGAGCACCCTCTCCTTTGGCATATAAACCACAAGGTCGTTGTTAGTATGGGCACTGTGTTTGAGCGGGATCAGCTTAAAGGTGTATTCTCCCACCTTTAGTTCTGTGTCTTCCTTCACCACTATATCTGGTGGCACCAACACCACACTGTCATAAAGACCCTTGAACCTCTCCTTGGCACTAGCCGGAGCCATCTGGGCTTGACCGGATTTGTATTCCTCCATCAAAACATGGTGGGCTATTATCTTTGCTCCAAGTTCTTTGTAGGTTTTTGCACCATACCAATGGTCTGCATGGTAGTGGGTTATTATGGCATACTTTATGGGCGCCCTTTTTACCCTGTATAGTTTCTCCACAAACTCCTTTGAAAGCTCAGGAGTAGACAGCGCATCCACCACCACCCGTCCTTCTTTGGTTAGCACCGCAAAGGCGTTGGACATGAACCCTCTGTTTTCCAAAGAGGGCGGGGCATCCACACCTCTAACCATGTAGATGTTCCCCGAGACCCTTTTTAGCTTCATCTCGGGGGCAAAGGCAAAGGCAAGTGCCACAAAGAGCAGAATAAGTTTAAAAAGCTTATACGTTTTTCACCTCCTCATAAAGGCTATTCTTTTCATAAAGCTTTGAAAGGTTTCCACTCCTTCTCGTTAGCCAATTGCTCCTGTATAGATGCACCTCCACCAGAACTTCCTGAGGGAACAATTCCTCTGAGAGCCTGCTTATACTTCCACCCTTTGGGAGGCTATCCAGAAGGCTCTTTAAAAATTCCTGAAGGCTACCACCCTCGGGCAAAAAGCCTTTTGTTTTCCTCTTACCCATAAGGGTTGAGTAGGTTCCTTCCTCTTCTCCCATCAAAAACATGGGCACCCTAAAGTAGGACAGAGAAGATAGCCCATCTAAGAAGGGAGAAAAGACCACAAAGTGCTCTACTTTTTCCCTAAGCTTGGAAATTCTTTCAGAGCCATAAAGGTCAAAGAGGTCCTCTCCAAAGATCAGAAGGTTTCTTACACTGCCCTCCTCCACATGCCTTATTAAGCTCTCTATGGGAGTGAGCTCCTCCCAAGAGAAGTTCTCAAGCACACCCAAAAAGTTTGCCTCTTTGCAGACTAACATAACATCCCAGCCCTTTTCTTCTTTAAACTTTCTAACCTTTGCACCCCACTCCTTGGCGTACTCTCCAAAAACACCCTCCACGTTAAAGATCAGCAAACCTTTGCCATCCAGTTTTTGAACTTCCTCCCAGCTTATCACCTCTGGGTTTAGCTTTGCGTCCCTTTCCACATTACCTACCTTGAAGACCTTACCCTTTATGTAATAAGAGAGCACCGGTGCTGTGGAGGTTAGGTCTTCTCCCACCAACAGAAACTGGGAATAATTCTTTAGGTCCTCAATGCCTATGGGCTTATACTCTCCGTAGGTTTGCAAAAAGGGATAGAAGTTGGCGGTTAATGTAGTGCTAACCAAGGCGGAGCTTCTTTGGGCAATCTCCTTAAGAAGGGCTAAGTTTTCGTTGCTAAGGTACCCAGATATAACTATGGCGTTGGTGCCCTCACCCTTTAGGTAGGTGGCAAGGATCTGGGCGGTGTTGCCAAAGGTCTCCTCTTTACCAAAAAGCTGGGGTTTTCTTAACCTGCTATCATTCAAAAGGTCGTAGCCAAAGAAGGCTTTGGCACATATGTCCAAGCTATCGGTGGGCTTGGTTCTATACACCTTTTCTTTGGACCTCCAGTCTCCCACGCCGTATTCTATCTGCACCTCACAGCCCACGGGGCAAAGGTTGCAGGCGGTCAGGTTCCTTTTCAGTAGCCAGCTTCTGGTCCAGTATTTGAAGGGCTTTGAGATTATGGCACCCACCGGGCATACATACACACAGATGCCACACATCTCACAGGTGGAGGTGTCCATAGGTCTTTGGGCGGGTGCTATGTTTGCCTGAAAGCCCCTCTCTTCCACATAAAGAGCCCTTGCACCCACCACATCGTCGCACGCCCGGGTGCATCTATAGCACACTACGCATCGGTTGGAGTAATACTCCAAAAAGTCGCTCTCCCAGTCCAACTGATGCCTCTCCTTTTCAAGGGCAGAGACGGGAACTATCTGTTTTTGAGGTCCAAAGAGGGCACCATAATTTTGCAGGTCGCATTCTCCCGCCTTGTCGCATATAGGACAGTCCAAAGGATGCCTTGTCATGAAGGCTTGCAAAAGGTATTTTTGATTTTCCACCACCGCAGGATGCTTGGTGGATATAACCATCCCCTCTTCCACGGATGTATTACAAGAGGTTATAAGCCTGCCCGTCTTTTCGTTATACACAATGCACATCCTGCAGGCACCTATGATCCTCAACCTTGGATGGTAGCAAAAGTAAGGTAGTTCTATACCCGCATCCAGCAAAGCCTGAAGCAGGGGCTTGCCCTTTTCCACCTCAAGGATCTTCCCATCCACGGTTATAGTGGCTATAGATGCCATACACTCTCCTCCTTATAAGTTAATATTATTAACTACTTCTAACTTCCCATACCACTTTTTGTCCCCTTTTCATAAGCTCCTCCACCACCTGTACTGCAGACTCAAAATCAAAGACCTCTCCTCCGAAGCCCTTTGCAAACTTCTCTGCGTCCTCTTTACTACCAAAGGCTATGGCGGAGGGACTACAGCAAGGTACCGCCGAAGAATCTACCACATACCACGCAGAAAAGCAGTTAATTGGGTTGCCCGATATAAAGTCTCTGGTCATGCAAGATTGGACCTCACTTTCCTGAATTTCCTTAAAGAGAAGAAGCCCACAGTGGGCACAGCAGGCGCAAACTGTTTTACCCCTAAGCCTATACACAAACTCCAGCCGTTTGTCGGATGCCTTCCCACAGTAAGCACATACGCCCATCTCCTGAACCTGTTTTTCTTCTTCCTTCTTCAAAAGAATCTCCCCGTGTTTTCTTACGATCTTTCCTTCCTTTTCCAACTCTCTAACATCTCTGTATATGGTCATGAGCGAAACGCCAAAGTGCTCCGCAAGGGTTTTAACACTGTTGTATCCCTTTGCTATGAGTTCAAGTATCTGTTCCTTCCTGTCCATTTTGCATTATAAATTTAACATCCTCTGTATAAATTTTTCAACTCCCACGCTTGCCTTTTCCCTTATAACTATGTCCGCTATCTCGGATATGGGAGTGCTCTCTGGATTTATCTCTACCACCTTGGCACCATGCTGTTTTGCCACAAAGGGAAGAAGTGCCGCCGGATAGACAACTCCCGAGGTTCCTACCACCAAAAATATTTCGCAGGACCTTGCCAAACGCTCAGCCTCTTCCAAAGCATCCAACGGCAAACCCTCTCCAAACCAAACCACCGCCGGTCTCAAAAGCCCATTGCAAAATTTACACTTTGGAGGTATCTCCCTTAAGGGCACCTCGTAATTTTCATACTCCTTCCCACAGCTTGTGCATCGAACCCTCCATATGTTCCCATGAAGCTCTATAACCTTCTTTGTGCCCGCCCTTTGGTGTAAGCCATCTACGTTTTGAGTAATTATTATAGCGTTTAGCTGTGCCAACAGCTTGTGGGCTCTGTTGGGCTGTGCCTTGCTTATAAGCTGTCTTCTCCAATCATACCATTCCCAAACCAGTTTGGGATTTTTCCTAAAAGCCTCTGGTGTTGCCAACTCTTCGGGCTTGAAGTTCTTCCAAAGTCCTTCCTTGCCCCTAAAGGTAGGAATACCGCTCTCCGCAGACACACCAGCCCCCGTTAAAACCACCAAGTTCATCATAAATTTAATTTTTAGCCATGATAGTCCTTTTTGCGCTTTTGCTGAGTGTTCTTTAGCCTTTGGTAGGGATATAAAGGTAGGATTTACCGCGGTCATTACGAGGGAGGATGTAAAAACCATAAAGGACTTTTTGGACTACCTTTCAAAGAAAACGGGCTTTAGCTTTAGTCCAGTCTTTGCCAGGTCCTACGATGAAATGGATTTTTATCTTTTCAACGGAAAGGTGGATTTGGCTTACATCTGCGGTGCCCCCTATGTGGAAGGGCACAAAAAATACGGTTATTACCTCGTCGCAGTCCCACTTACCTCCGATGGTACCTACTACTATTCCTATGTTATAACCAAAAAAGACAGACCCTACCGGTCAATCCTTGATTTTAAGGGAAAACCTTACGCCTTTTCAGACCCAAAGTCCAACTCGGGTTCCGTTGCCCCCACTTACTTCCTTCTGAAAAACGGATACTCTCCCACTGAGTTTTTTAAACCCCTGATATACACTTACTCCCATTACGAGTCTATAATGGCGGTCTATAAGGGGTTTGTGGAGGGTGCCAGCGTAGATAGCATAGTCTATGAACATACAAGCCTAGTTGCACCGCACATTACCAACAAGCTTAAAGTTATCCAAAAGTTTGGACCCTTCCCAGCCACACCTATTGTAGCAAGCAAAAGACTGGACCCAAATTGAGCCAAAACATTACGAAACCATAGCCCAGATGATAAGCTACATAAATAAAATCAAATGAAGGCTTTTGCTGAAAGGCTCGGAAAAGCCAGCATAGGACTAAAACTTTCCCTTACCTTTGTTTTTGTAATCGCCCTCTGTTCTCTACCTATGTCTTTGCTAACCATAAACTATCTGAGCAACAAACTAAAACAGCATGTGATGGACACCATTGAGGAGTCTGTACGATCTCAAAAGGATGAGTTCATAGAGCTTATCCTTATGGAAAACTACTGGAGAGCCTTTAACAAAATTGAAGCCCTCTCTCAAATACCGGGCGCAAAGGAGGTGGTTCTTGTGGATGCCAACAACCGCATAATCGCCTCTTCAAAGCCAGAGGAGAAGGTGGTGGGAAGATATTTTTCTAGCAACTCAGATTACCTAAAAATTCCCATAGAAAGCTATTCATACACTATAGGCTATCTCTACTATCAGATCAAAAGAGAATATATAGACGGGATCGTATCTCCCCTCAGGTTTATTACCCTGGCTTTTACTTTCTTCTTTACCCTTGTGGGCATAATCCTAGGAGTGTTTGTTTCCCTTAGAATAAATGAAAGGCTTAAGCAAGTGAGGAAAATGATAGAGGAGTTTAGAAGGGGAGGCATGCCCACCAAGAAGGATTTTTGGGAGAGGGATGAGCTAACCGAGTTGGCAGACTTTGTGCACAAAAGCTTGAGCGACATTAAGGGCATCTTTTCCAACTTGGAATTTGCAAGAAACTTTTATGAGAGCCTGTTTAACACCCTACAGGAGATCGTTCTAATATTAGACGAAACGGGAACCATATACTTTTGCAACAAGGCGGTGGAGAACTATGGCTTTTCGGTGGAGAACCTGCTTGGAAGAAAGGTGGGAGTGCTTTTGGGAGGACTGAGGGAAAGAAGAGAGGTAAGGGAAAGTCTAAGGCAGAAGAGAACCTACACAGGTGTGGTAAAGCTCAGAAACAAGAAAGGGGGAGGAGAGCTACGCCTTGGCGGTCTTGGTGCCTTGGGTGGATGCTTTTATCTTTACCTTAAAGGATATAACGGAGCTAAAAAGGTCCGAGGAACTGGTAAAGAGGATGGAGGTCTTTTCCCTGCTTGGGGAGATGAGCGCCTACCTTGCCCATGAACTAAAAAATGCCACCCTCCCTCTGAGGCTTTTATCTGAAGTAAGCGAATGGAACGAGGACGACATAAAGGTAGTTAGGGCTTCAATAGAAAGGGTTGATAAAATAGTGAGTAGCTTTTTACAGTTTGCCAGACCTGTAGAGGAGGAAAAAAGAGAGTTTAGCTCTTGGCAGTTGGTGGAGGATGTGTTAAAGATCTACGAACCCGCCATAAAGAAGAAGGACATAGACTTGGTTTTGGATGTGATGGATTTTAAACTATACACCAACAAAACCGCTTTGGAGATCATACTCAGCAATCTACTCAAAAACACCATAGAGGCGGTAGATGGAAAAGGTAGGATAGAAATTTCCCTCAGAAAAGAAGGAGAAAAGACTGTCCTTATGGTAAAGGACAACGGGCACGGAATACCCAAAAAGCACATAAAGAAAGTCTTTGACCCCTTCTTTAGCACAAAGCGGGACAGCACTGGGCTCGGTCTTTCTACGGTAGCCAGGTATGTGCAAATGCTTGAAGGAAAGCTGAGCGTTTTCTCCGAAGAGGGCAAAGGTTCTACCTTTTTAGTGGAGGTGAAGGCATGAGGGTTGTAGTGGTGGATGATGATTTTGGGGTTTT
>DAIRFT010000104.1:0-2256 GCA_036794885.1 Thermocrinis sp.
TTTTTACAAAGTTTTTCAAAAAATCTTTTACCTCCAAAGACAACGATTTTATCCTTTGGATACTGCTTAGCTTTGTAAATGGCTGAGTCAATGTATTTGGTCGGCAACTCAGGGAATAGCTGTCTTAGTCTTTGGTATATTTGGGTGTGAGGATTTTTTGTTTTCTCTTTCTCCAAATCCTTTAGTATGTTGTATGCCACACGGATAGCGGAGGATTGCTTTCGCATCAGCTTTATAAGTTTCTCTTTGTCTTCCCTTTTCAGTTCAAGCTTGAACTGTAAGCTAACAAACATCAAGTTTAGATTTTAGCCTTAAAACTCTTGTGGTGTCAATGGGTTTGTATTTTTAGAACAGCTTCTAGAAACAAGTGCCCTTTCGAAGACCTGGTCTAAGTCTTTGACAAAGTGAAAGGTCATTTTTTCCCTCACATAGGCAGGCAAATCTTCCAAAACCTCATCTTTATTCTTCTCGGGAAGGATCACCTCATATATGCCAGCCCTCTTGGCGGCGAGGATCTTCTCCTTTAGCCCACCCACTGGCAGAACCCTTCCGCGCAGTGTAACCTCTCCAGTCATTGCGATGTCAGACCTGACCGAGACATCCGTAAACAGAGAGAGTAATGCTGTAGCAATGGTGATACCCGCGGATGGTCCATCTTTGGGCACAGCCCCCTCCGGCACATGTATATGCACATCCCAGTTGGAAAACTCCTCCGGGTTTATTCCGTAATCTTCCGCCTTAGACTTTATGTAAGACATTGCGGCTTGGGCAGACTCCTTCATCACATCCCCAAGGGAACCGGTAAGTATGAGATTGCCCTTGCCTTTGAATCGGGTTGCCTCTATGAGCATTATTTCACCGCCCACCTCCGTCCAAGCAAGACCTATTGCCAAGCCAACCATTGGTGTCTCTTCCCTGTCTGTAAATCTCTTGGGCACTCCCAAAAATCCTTTAACATCTTGGGCTTTTACCTCAAAGGGTGGCTTTTCGCCCCTTAGCTTTTTGAGGGCGAGCTTTCTTAGGATGGTTCCCAACTGCCTTTGGAGGTTTCTAACTCCAGATTCGCGGGTGTATCCCCTTATAACCTCCAAAAGGGCTTCCTCTTGGAATATAACCTCTCCCTCCTTAAAGCCATGCAAGGGCAAAAGCTTGGGCAACAGGTGATTTTTGGCTATAAACACCTTCTCCTCCTCCGAATAACCAGAGAGGTAGATCACCTCCATCCTATCAAGGAGAGGTCTTGGGATTGTATCCACCCTGTTGGCGGTGCAGATAAAGAACACCTCCGACAGGTCAAAGGGCAAGCCTATGTACAGGTCTGTAAAGGTCTTGTTTTGTTCTGGGTCCAGCACCTCCAACAGCGCTGCAGCAGGGTCCCCTTGGAAGGATATGGATATTTTATCCACTTCATCAAGAACTATCAGAGGGTTTTTGGTACCCGCCTGCTTTACCGCCTGAATGATCCGACCCGGTAGGGCACCCACGTAGGTTCTTCTGTGCCCTCTGATCTCCGCCTCGTCCCTTATACCACCCAAGGATATTCTCACAAACTTTTTACCCAGGGCTTCCGCTATGGATTTTCCAAGGGACGTTTTGCCCACACCCGGAGGACCCACAAAGCAGAGGATCTGCACCGCAGTGCTTTTACCCTTTGTAAGCTTCTTCACCGCCAAATACTCTATGATCCGCTCCTTTACCTTCTCTAAGTTGTAGTGATCCCTGTCCAAGATCTCTTGGACCCTTTCTAAGTTGTATCTGTCCTTGGTTTTTTTGTTCCAGGGCAGTTCCAAGACCCAATCAAGCCAAGTTCTTATCACTCCAGCTTCTGCAGATTCTGGATGCATTCTCTCCAGTCTCCTTATCTGCTTTTCTATCTCCTCCCGCGTTTCCTTTGAGAGCTTCAACTGGGCTAACTTCTTTCTGTAGTTCTCTATATCTTCCTTTTTCTCGTCAAACTCCCCAAGCTCCTCTTGGATAGCCCTTAACTGTTGCCTGAGGAAGTATTCCCTCTGCTCCTTCTCTATTCTTTCTCTTGCGGTGTTCCTGATCCTGCTCTGGACTTCCAGCATACCCACTTCGTTGGACAAATACTGATGGACCAGCTTTAGCCTTTCAATGGGATCCAAGCTTTCTAAGACCTTTTGGGCTTCGTGGGACTTTATGTCCGAGATGGATGCGGTAAGGTCCGCCAGCTTTCCGGGGTCCTCCAACTCCCTTATTACCATCAAGAGGTCCGGGATCACTTGCTTTCCCAAA
>DAIRFT010000105.1:0-2220 GCA_036794885.1 Thermocrinis sp.
ATCTTACGAAATGGGAAGGTCTTTCATTGTGGAAGGTGTATAAAGTGCAAAGAAAGAGAAGAAGCCTTCAAAGAAGCCCAAATTCCTTTATGAAGAACACAAAGCTAAGCAAAAATCCCCAAGCGACGATCACCGCTTTGGCAGTTTTCTGATTTAGCCTTTTGGCTACCACCGCCCCCAGATATCCACCCAGCATAAAGGCTGGCATCATAACAAGCACAAAGTCAAAGGCAACCTTGCCACTAAACAAAAAGATAAGGGCACCCAAAAGGTTTATCACAAAACCCAAAAAGTTCTTGAGGGCTATGGTCAGTTGCATGTTTGAAACACCAGAAAGCACTATGGAGGATGCCATCATTATACCTATGCCCGCCCCAAAGTAGCTCCCATAGATGGCTGTGAGAAACTGAAGCAATATAGGAAGGAGCTTTGAGGAGTTGCCAAGTCTTGTTATTAACTTGAGGATCAGCTCACTGAAGGCAAGCAGAAGGGTGGCAAAGCCTATCAAAAAGGGAACAGCCTTTTTAAAGGTCTCGGACGGAGTGTGTACGAGCAAAAAGGCACCAAGCAGGGCACCAAGCAAGGATGGAGGCAAAAAGGCTTTAAGAATAGGCAAGTTTTCTCTCAGAGTCTTTCTGTAGCTCAGGGCACTGGTAAAAGGTCCAAGCCATAGGGCTACGGTGTTTGTTATGTTGGCAGAGAGTGGGTCCAATCCCGCAAGGATCAAAGCGGGAAAGGTTATAAGGGTTCCACCACCCGCTATGACGTTTATAAAACCAGCTACGATGGAGGCAAGAATTGGTATTAGGTAGGTTTCCATTGTTGGTTGGTTTTCTTAAGGCAACGGGCGGATTCGAACCGCCGTAGAAGGGATTTGCAGTCCCTCGCCTAACCACTCGGCCACGTTGCCTAAAAGCGGGCGACGGGACTCGAACCCGCGACCTGCTGCATGGCAAGCAGCCGCTCCACCTCTGAGCTACGCCCGCTATAGAATATATTATAACCCAAACTACTCTATATTTGCCACCTGCTGTTTTAACCTATCAACCTCCGCTTTTATCTCCACCACCCATTGGGAAAGCTCGGGCATTTTATTTCCTAAGGTGTTTATCTCCCTGTGCATCTCTTGGAGCAAAAACTCCAGCTTCCTTCCTACCTCTCCCTGTGCGTCCAACAGCCCTTCAAACCTCTCAAGATGAACCTTAAAGCGTGCCACTTCCTCCTCTATGTCCATCTTTGAGAGGATAAGACTGATCTCATTGAGAACGGTGGGATTTCCCTCCGGGAGGTTTAGCTCCTTTGCCTTCTCCAAAACCCTTTTCTTTGCCCTTTCTAAAATACTATCCTTATTTTCAAGAATATTTTTTAGGTGCTCCCTTATAATCCTCAGCCTAGAAATAAGCTCCTCCTTTAGTTTTGCTCCTTCTTCTTCCCTGCTTTTTATGACTTCCCCTACTGCATCGGTCAATACCTGAATTATGAGTGCCTTGGTCTCTTCTTCTAGCTCCTCCTCCGCCATCTCCACATACCTTAAAGAGGCGTAAAAAGCCATATCATCGGAGAGATTGAACCCAGAATGCTGGGCTAAATCTTTAAAAAACTGAAAAGTGCTAACCAAGGCGTCGGGATTTACCACATTTCCCTTTGGCTTTTTTGTTTCCACCTGCACGAGAACGTTAACAGTCCCCCTCTGCAGGTGCTCCTTTATCTTATTCCTTACCTCAAACTCAAACTCATAAAGGTTTATGTTAGACCTTATTGAAACATCAAGCCCCTTTCCGTTTAAGGTCTTTATAAAAACAACTACCTTTCTCTCCTCATCCTCCGCAGTAGCCCTTCCGAGCCCTGTCATACTACGCACGCTACCCACCGCCGTATTCGGAGCTCTCCGACTCCGCCACAAACTCTTCTATCATATCGGTTATAAGCTTTAAAAGCTCCCCCGTGTCCTTTTCCAAGTAATAGTCAAAGAGCTCTATTTTCCTTTCCTTGGTTATGTTTTCTGAAACCTCAAACCGCACCAAAAGATAAGGAATTTCCTTATGTAGCTTAAACTGAGGGTCTTCTGGAAGCACAAGCTCAACATCCACATCTGCACCAAAGGGTCTTTCCCTTTCAATAAGCTCCCTCAAAGCCAAGAGCTTTTCTTTATATTTCTTCCAGTTAAACATTACTCTACCATCTCCAACCTTGAGAATATAAAGGGAATCTCATACTGGG
>DAIRFT010000106.1:0-2175 GCA_036794885.1 Thermocrinis sp.
CTATAACTATGGGTCCCGAGCCTATTATAAGTATGCTTTTTATGGATGTATCCTTTGGCATGGCTTTTTTAGCTCCCTTAGGACTTTTTCAAAGTACTCTATACCTTTCACCTTTTGGCTCTCTTCATAGTCAGAGGATGTGATCAAAAAAACTCCGTCTGTATCCACTTCCGCAATAGCCCTACCCTTTTTGGCTGGACTTTTGACCCTAAAATCCCCGTCCTCATCCAAGGTTATAAAGAAAACCTTTATATTTTTTGTGATAGGACTTGAGCTTAGCTTTAGCTTCCAATAACCAGTTTGGGCTATGCGTTCCCTTAGGGTAGCCTTTGAGGAGATTATAGCCAAAGCTTGGCAGTTATAAGGGCAGTATATAACCAAGTCTATATCTGGCAGATGCATACCAAACTCTCCATAATCTACAAGCACGCTTCTTTTCACCCTACACAAACAATCCTCTAGCAGTTCTTCCTTTTTTTCTATATCACTGCCCTTTGCGATCTTTAACCCAAGTTGTTCAACCAACTCTTTTAAAACATCAAGGATAACCTCTTCCAAAAGATTACCTTTAAAAGCCTTCCAAGACTGTTCCACATCCCTAACATACTCCTTCATGGCTGTCTCATATTCACTTTTAACCTCCTGCAAAATCAGAGAAAGGGAAGATATACCCATCTCTCTCACTTTTTTAGCCACCAAGTCCTTTATATATCTTTTAACTTCCTCTTTTTTCTTCATCTTTCATAAAAGTTCCATTTTATGTTAAGCTCCTTAGGCTTTCTTTTGGAAGATTTCTTCACTATGATTAGATATTTAAACCCTCGCAAAAAGAAGTTATGTTGTAAAGCTTTGCTCTGCCAAAAGGGAGTGTTGGACGCCTGATTTCTCCTGATTACGCAAACTATATCAATGGGTTCAAAGTATTTTGTAAGCCTTTCATAGATCTTTAAACCCACCGGGACAAAAACCCCCTTAGCCCATTGGTCTCCTATCAACCATCCAAGAACTGCCCCTTCTTTCATTACCCTATTACACTCCACCATTACCTTCTCAAGCTCATCATAAAACCTCTCCTCTGTAGCCGGAATGTGCCCAATATTTCTTGGATGGTCGTTGTATTTAATGTTGTCTCCATAAGGAGAGTCTATAAAAACCAAATCTACAATCCCATCTTTTAAGGGCAGTGCCCTTGCGTCCGCTTGGATGATATCCTTTCTTGTGGGAACTATATCAAAGGCTATAACTCTTCTTCTCTCCTCTTTGCATACATCAATGGTGGTGCCAGAACCTGCCATAGGGTCAAGGACTAAATCCCCAGGTTTGGTGTATCTCCAAATTAGGTTGTATATAATGAATGCTGGAGTGACGCCCGGGTATTTGTTGTTGCCCTTAGGTGTGGTGCCATAGCTTTGCTTGGGATAGTCCCAAAGGGTGGTGGAAAATATGGGAGGTCTGTAATCTTTGTCTATGTATCCTTCGTCTTTTTTCACAGTAGCTTTACCCTCAAGCACAGAGATAAGGGCTCTTGCTCCTTTATTTGTTAGGTAATCCCTCCAAGAAATTCCCAACCTTGAAAGAAAAATACTGACGTTTTTTAGCTTTTTTATTTCTCCTATTGTTTTGACCTTTACATAGTAGGGATACTTTCCTTCAAAAAGCTCCAAATTTGGGTCATACTGCCCTTCTGTTTCTGCTAAAAATGGTCCGTATAGTGTGTCTGCATCCAAGTTGTAAAGAAATACATAATCTTCAGGTTTTACCGCAAAAACTCTGTGTCCGTAAGCTTTACTCTGTGGAAAGGTCAAGCTTTCCAACATATATTTTTCGCTTTTGTCCGTGCATACAAAGATAAAACCCATCGGCGTGATATTTGAAGGGTTGTCTTGAGAAGAAGCTTTTAACCTTTGGGCGAGCATCGTTAAAAATTATATCATTTGCAGTAAAGCCCTAAAATTCTTTCAATGACCTTACTAGTGGATATATCAAAGGAGAAGGCTATCCTTTCTACCCTTCCACCGTAGGAGAGCACAAAGTCCGCCCCTACTATGCGTTCTAAATCCCAGTCTGCACCCTTTACCAAAACATCCGGCTTTATGGCTTTTATCAGTTCCAAAGGTGTGTCTTCCTCAAAGATCACCACATAATCCACCGGCTTTAGATTGTCCAAAAGATAGG
>DAIRFT010000107.1:0-2171 GCA_036794885.1 Thermocrinis sp.
TTACTGACATAACAAACCCTCTCTTGAAAGTAGCCAAATTCTTGGCTCTTAAGCACAACGCCAGCGTGATCCTGTTGCACGCGGTATCTCCTGTTATCTACCTTCCATATCCTGAGAGCTTTGGAATTACTCCCATTGACCTTTCCAAATTGGCAGAGTTAGAAGCCAAGAGCATTGAATCCGCCAAAAAGCGCCTTGAAGCCTTGAGGGATTTCTTAGCAGAACTGCCCGTGGATATAGTAGTGGATGTAGGGGAGCCGTCGGAGGTTATATTGGCAAAGGAGGAGATGGCAGACCTTATAATCTTGGGGAGCCACAGCAAGGGCTTGGTGGAGAGGATTTTGATAGGTTCCACCTCCGAGAGGGTAGCAAGGTATTGCCACAAGCCCCTTTTGGTCTTGAAGGGTAAAGCCCCAGAGAGCTTTAAAAAGGTATGCCTTGCCCACGACCTTTCAAAGCACGCCCAATCTGCCTTTGAATTTTTCCTCAACTTAGTCCCACTGGAGGAGGATGGAAGGCTGACCCTTTTGCATGTGGAAGAAACCATAGAACTGCCTATGGTGGATGCTTTAACGGAAGGGCTAACTAAGAAGATAGAAGAGGAAAAAATCAATTATCTAAATTCCCTTTTGGAAAGGGCTAAAGAAAAGGGATGGAAGGTAGAGCTTGCGGTGAAAAAGCACAGCAATACCGCCGATGGCATAGTGGAGTTTATAAAGGAGGGCGATTACGACCTTTTGGTGATGGGCAGTAGAGGACTTTCGGGTCTCAAGCGTGTGCTACTTGGTAGTACATCCTCTCAGGTTCTCAGAAGGGCGGAGATGCCCATATTGATCCATAAAGGTATGCCCTCATGAAGCTTTTGCTTTTTCTATCTTCTTTTCTATACTTTGCCTTTGCATACAACCCCTACAGGGATTATGTCCTTTGCAGGTATCTGCAGGAGAATAAGCCCCAAGAGGCGGTAAACTTCTGCCTTAGGGCACTACAGAAGGCTCCCACTCCCACCCTGTATGTGGATACAATAAGGCTTTTGGCGGTGCGGAAACGATTCCAAGAAGCCCTTGTCTATGCGGAAAAGTTTAAAAGGGAATATCCTCAAGACAAAGAGCCCTACTTGGTGCTTCATAGCATCTATGTTCTCAAGGGGGACCGTCAAAAAGCATTGGAAGCCTTAGAGGAGGGCTACAGGGCAAATCCAAACTCCAAGGAGATCATGATTTTCTTGGCAGATGAATACATAAGGAGGAACCGCCTACAGGATGCAAAGGACGTGTTGGAAAGGCTGGCAAATTTGGCGGCTGATAATCCACTGCCCTATTATATGCTAGCTCGGATTTACCTAACTGAGGGTAAAAAGGAAAAGGCAATAGAGTATTTAAACAAGTCTCTGCAAATAAAGAGAACTTTTGAGGCGGGCTTTACCACCTTGGGAAGCATCTACGAAAGCGAAAAAGAGTTTTCAAAGGCGGAGAGCCTGTATTTGGGTGTGCTTAAGGAAGAACCCACCAACCGCACCGCCCTTGAAAGGCTCGCAAACCTTTACACAATAACCGGACGCTTTCAGGACGCTAAGGATGTTTATAAAAGGCTCGTTGATTATTACCCCGAGAAGGGTTACAAGCTAAGATACATTTACCTCCTAATAAGAACTTCAGACTTTAGGGAGGCGGAGGAGCTGGCGAGGGAGCTTTACTCTCAAGAGCCCGATAACTTAGACGTAGCCTTTGCTTACGGTGTAGCCCTTGAAGCCAACAAAAAAACAGACCAAGCCTTAAAGGTTTATGAAAAGCTGTTGGAACATAACCCCAACAACCCCAAAATCATGGAAAGGCTCGCAGTGGTTTATATGGACCAGAAGGACTACAGGAAGGCTGAGGCTTTGGTTAAGAGGGCTTTGGAATTGGAACCCAACAACCCAGACCTTAATCTGCTCATGGCAAGCCTTTTAAGCGAGCAGGAAAAGAACGCAGAAGCCTTGCCCTTTGTTGATAAGGCAATAGGGCTAAACCCCAGGGATTACAGAGGATACTTTTTGAAAGCTATCATCTTGGACAAGTTGGGAAGGATCATAGATGCGGAAAGGAACCTAAGGGAAGCCATAAGACTAAACCCTGACGACCCTGAACTTTTTAACCATCTTGGGTACTCCCTCCTTTTGTGGTATGAGG
>DAIRFT010000017.1:0-11325 GCA_036794885.1 Thermocrinis sp.
AGAGTCCGTAAAGTCCCTCTTTGTGGAGGAGGGCTATCAAGGAAAGGCTGTCCTCAAGGTGCAAAGGGAAACGGGCGCCAAAATATACACCATAAACACATCCCTTTATCCCACCAAGGAGGGGGATGATTACTTTTCCATAATGGAAAGAAACCTCTCCGCCTTTGTGGAGGGACTGGATTGCAGGAGGTAATAAGGGTAGAATCTCTTACCTTTAGATACAGTCCCGAGGAGCCTCTTATAGAGAACTTGAGCTTTTCTGTCTATGAGGGAGAGTTTTTCTGCGTGGTAGGTCCCAACGGTGCAGGGAAAAGCACCCTTCTAAAGCTTTTGCTGGGTTTTTTACGCCCAAAGGCAGGAGGAAAGGTCTTCCTCTTTGGAAGGGAGCTAAGGCAGTTCAATGAATGGGAAAAGATAGGCTATGTGCCACAGAGGTTCAGCGTGGAGAGGTTCTGGACGGGCACTGTGGAGGAGCTTCTGAGAAAGGTAGCCAAAAGGGAAAAGGTGGGATGGATAATAGCCTTCTTGCACTTGGAAAACCTCCTAAAAAGGCAGTTTGTGAAGCTCTCCGGTGGGGAACAGCAGAAGGTCCTCTTGGCTTTGGCGCTGACAAAAAACCCATCCTTGCTTATACTGGATGAACCCATGACAGGCTTGGACATACACGCCCAAGAACACATAGAGCATGTGCTAAGGCAAATTTCCAAGGACAGGACGGTGGTGGTAGTCTCCCACGACCTTGGCTTTGTTATGAGAAACGCCAGCCGGATGCTGTGCCTTGGCATGCCCGAGTGCAGGTTGGTCTATCCAAAGGATTTTGGGCAGATCATAAGGGAACTCTATGGACTTCATTGACACCCTTGGCTTTGTTTATGAAGGTGTCTTGGCGGGGCTCTTGATAGCCCTCTCCTGCTCCATGGTGGGTGTCTATCTGCTGATGAGAAGGCTCTCCATGCTTGGTGCGGGCATATCCCACTCTGCCTTTGGTGGCATTGCCATAGCCTTTTTGCTGGGGCTTGAGCCCACTTTATTCACACTTTTTTACGTAGCCCTGATCTCCGTGCTCCTTCAGTTTTTGATGGACAGCAAAAGGCTCCCCTCGGATACCATTCTGTCTTTGTTTTTTTCCTTTGGCACCGCCCTTGCAGTCATCGTGTCTGCCATGAGGGAAAACCTAAGTGCCAATATATATTCCTACCTTTTTGGTAGCCTTTTGGCGGTCTCAAGGGAGGAGCTCTATGTAAGCCTTTTTGTCTTTTTTATGACAGCCCTTGCCTTTTGGCTAAAATACGACCAGCTCTTTTTGGTCCTCTTCAACGAGGAGATCGCCAAGCTAAAGGGGATAAACACCAGCTTTATAAACTACCTCTTTGTGCTTTTGGCGGGTATGAACATAGTCCTTTCTATAAAAGTTGCAGGTCTGTTGCTATCTGCATCCTTTGTAGCTTTGCCCTCCATGACCGCCCTGTTGGTGGCTGGCTCTTTTTTTCAAACCTTTTTGCTTTCCGCTATCCTCAGCCTGCTCTCCGTTTTCCTTGGAGTAGTTGTCTCCCTAACCTTTAACATTCCCCCCAGTGGAGCTATAGTTATGCTAATGGTTCTTTTCTTTATCCTTTGCTTTTTGCTGTATGCCTACAAGGCACGCAAAAGGTTTTAAGGATACATCCAAAAACTTTAAATATTCCGAAAGGGGTCTCTTGTAAAGGGGATGCTCAAGCTCGGGCTCCAGTTCCAACAGGGGCACCAAAACAAAATCCCTCCGGGTAAGGTAAGGGTGGGGAACTACCAAAAAGCTGAGCATAAGGATGTAGTTTTCGTAAAGGAGTATGTCTATGTCTATCTCCCTTGGTCCCCACCTTTCCCTCTCTTTCCTGCCAACCAGTTTTTCTATTTCTTTTAACCTTCTCAGAAGTTCAACGGGCTCCAATTCTGTTTTGAACTTGACCACACAGTTTAAAAAGTCCCCCTGATTTACCACTCCCCAAGCTTTACTTTCGTAGATGGTGGAAACGCGGAGCACCTCTCCCAAACTCTTTAAAAGTTCAAGTGCCTTCAGCATATAGCTTAGCCGATCGCCCACATTACTGCCCATTCCCAAATAACAAACTGCCACGGTAGGAATATATTAATTGTTAATGGTAAGGTGGATCCTTTACCTTTTGGTGGGCTTTTTGATCATGGACCATCTGTGGGTCCATTATGGGGGACCCTTTGTGGAGAGATGGAGGGGCGAATACGCACAGGAGTTAAAAAAACATCCAGAATGGCAAAAGGTGGAGCTTGAACAGGCTTACAAGCAGAGCATATTAGATAAGCTTTGGGAGAAGATCAAGCAATTAACCAAAAAGGAGGAGAAAAATGAGTGATGGCGTTTTCAGTTCCATAGAATCCGCCTTGGAGGATATAAGGGAAGGCAAGATGGTTATAGTGGTGGATGATCCGGACAGGGAGAACGAGGGAGACCTAGTGATGGCGGCGGAGAAGGTGACCCCAGAGGCTATAAACTTTATGGCAAAGTATGGAAGGGGTCTCATATGCCTCAGCCTAACGCCGGAAAGATGCGAGGAGCTGGACCTTCACCCAATGGCAATAAGAAACACAGACCCAAAGGGCACATACTTTTGCGTCTCCATAGATGCCCACCCCAAGTATGGTACCACCACGGGCATATCCGCCTTTGACAGGGCTATTACCATAAAGTTAGCGGTTAGTCCAGATGCCAAACCCTCGGACTTTATAAGACCGGGGCATGTGTTCCCGCTGAAGGCTAAGCCCGGCGGTGTTTTGGAAAGGGCTGGACATACTGAAGCGTCTGTGGACCTGGCAAGGCTTGCGGGGCTCTATCCGGCGGGTGTAATATGCGAAATCATGAAGGAAGACGGCACTATGGCAAGATTGCCAGACCTGGTGGAGTTTGCCAAGCGGTTCAATCTAAAGATCATCACCATAGCAGACCTAATACGCTACAGGCTAAAAAAGGAAAGGCTCGTGGTCCGGGAGGCAACCGCCAACCTACCCACAAAGTATGGCTTTTTCAAAATTCACGCATACAGGCACATACTTACAGGAGAAGAGCAAGTTGCACTAACTATGGGTGAATGGAAGGAGGACGAGCCTGTGTTGGTTAGGGTCCATTCAGAGTGTTTGACGGGGGATGTGTTCAGGTCCCTTCGTTGCGATTGCAGGGATCAGCTTGAGGCGGCGCTCATGCAGATTGCGGAGGAAGGTAAGGGTGTTTTGGTTTATATAATGGGACATGAGGGAAGGGGCATAGGCATAGTCAATAAGATAAAGGCTTACGACCTGCAGGATAAGGGCTACGACACGGTGGAAGCCAACGAAAAGCTCGGCTATTCTGCGGACCTGAGGGACTACGGCGTGGGCGTGCAAATACTCTTGAACCTAGGCGTCCGGAAGATGAGACTACTAACCAACAACCCAAGGAAGATCGTAGCCTTGGAAGGCTATGGCTTGGAGGTGGTGGAAAGAGTTCCCCTCAAGGTGCCCGCCTGCGAGCACAACGAGAAGTATTTGCAGGCAAAGAAAAATAAGCTGGGACATATGCTTTAAGTATGTTCATAGACTTAGCCAAAATATACGTAAAGGCGGGCAATGGAGGGAATGGGGCTGTTGCCTTTCTGAGGGAAAAATACAGGCCCTTTGGCGGTCCTGCGGGTGGAGATGGTGGAAAGGGTGGAGATGTTGTCCTGGTTGCCACCTCCAGAAAGCATACCCTTTTGGACTTTGAATACAGAACCAAGTTTAGGGCACAGAACGGACAGCACGGAAAGGGTAAAAATCAGGCGGGCAAGGACGGAGAGGACCTCATCATAGAGGTGCCCGTGGGAACGGTGGTGAAGGACGCCCTTACGGGTGAGGTGCTGTGCGACCTGGTGGAAGAGGGTCAATCCTGCGTGGTAGCCAAGGGTGGAAGGGGTGGAAGGGGAAACGCCCGCTTTGCAAGCCCAACAAACCAAGCGCCCAAGTATGCGGAGAAGGGACAAAAGGGAGAAGAAAGATGGCTAATATTAGAGCTAAAGCTCATTGCGGACGTGGGGCTCATTGGACTTCCCAACGCGGGCAAATCCACCCTAATATCCAAGCTAACAAAAGCCAGACCAAAGCTCGCCGATTATCCCTTTACCACCCTGTCGCCCGTCCTGGGTGTATTGGAGTTGGACGAAGAACACAGGTTGGTGCTTGCAGACATCCCGGGGCTCATAGAGGGTGCCAGCAAGGGTAGAGGTCTGGGTCTTGAGTTTCTGAGACACATAGAACGCACTAAACTTCTGCTACACCTTTTGGATGTATCCGACGGAAGGGAAAAGGACCCAATAGAAGCCTTTAATATTGTAAACGCAGAGCTTGGGGAGTATAGCCCACAGCTTTTGGAAAAACAGCAGGTGGTGGTTGCCAACAAGATAGATGCCCTCTCAAACAGGGAATATCTAAAGGAGTTGGAAAAATACTTTACAGAGAGAGGCTATCAATTCTTGGCGATATCCGCCCTTACGGGCGAGGGCTTAGACCAGTTAAAGAAAACTCTCTTTGTTAAGATGTTTGAGAGAGTCTGACCTTGTATAAATATTTATCTACTCGCCCCTGCAAAGCGGACAGGATTTTTCTTGGGTCAAATATTTCATTATCTTTTTTCCCTATAACTTTTTCCCTTTCTTCCTTCCTTTCAAAGCTCAGCTTAAAGCTTAGGGTAATGTGTAAGGGCATATAGGGATTATAACATTCACGGGTTGTAATTGGAGGGAATTAGGCTGGGATAAGGTGTGGGAACCTACACTCATATATAATTATAGCTGAAGGTGAAGGGTTATATAGAAAAATTAGTCATTGAGGGGTTCAAGTCCTACGGAAGGCAGAGGATAGAAATTCCCTTAGGGGAGGGCTTTATTGCGGTAGTAGGTCCTAACGGTGCGGGTAAATCCAACATAGGAGATGCCATATCTTTTGCCTTGGGAATAGCCACCTCCAAAGCCCTTAGGGCAAAGAACCTTTCCTATCTTATCTTCAGCAAGGATGGAGAGAAAGCAGATTATGCCTACGTGGAGGTGCATTTTAAAAATTTTGGTGCCTTTCCTGTGCCAGAGAAGGATGTGGTAGTCTCCCGCAAAGTTTATAGAGACGGCAGAAGTGTTTTTAGGATCAATGGGCAAGTGGTCAAAGAAAAAGAACTTTCTGACTTCCTGTCAAAGGCGGGCATATATGAAAACGGCTACAATGTGGTCCTTCAGGGAGACATCATAAGGTTTCTGAAGATGACACCCGTAGAGAGAAGAAAGCTCATTGAAGAGGTGGCGGGCATAGGGGAATACGAAGAGAGAAAGCAAAAGGCACTGGTTCAACTTGGAGAGGTGGAGCTGAAACACAGAGAGCTAAGGCTTCTTATAGATGAAATGGAAGTGCAGATGGAAAGGCTCGCCCAAGAGGTGGAAAGGATAAGACTATACAGAGAACTCTCCCAAAGAAAAAGGGACTTAGAAGTAAAGCTGTTTTCAAAGGAGCTTTTAAAGGTCCTTGAGGAAAAAACTTCCACAGAACAAAGGCTTATGGGTTTGGAGGAGGAAATAAGACAACTAAAGGCACAAGCCAAAAAACTCCAAGAGGAAGCCTTCACCATAGAGAAGGAGCTTTCCTCCCTGAGGACTACCATACTTCCCTTCAAAGAAAAAACGGGAAGGTTGAGCGAAAGGTTAGACCTTATCCAAAAGGAAACAGAGGATAAATACAAAGAGATTGAAAGATTGCAGGAGGAGGTAGAAAACGCAAGAAGGAGGCTAACACACTTAGAAAGAGACATTGAAGTTTTATCCCAAGAGGAAGAAGAACTCAGGTATGTCCTCCATCAAAAGGAAGAGAAGGTTCAAAGGCTTCAGGGGGAGTTTGACGCAATAAACCAAGAACTAAAGGAAAAGGAAAGGGAAATGCAAAGTGCCTTTGAGGAGATGCATCAAACGGAAGAAAAGGTGCGTGCCCTTTCAAAGACTATTGAGGAAAAGACAAAAGAAGCATCCACCTTGGGGCTAAAAATAAAAGAGTTAGAGTTAAAAGAAGATAGGGTAAGGGAAGAGCTGAAAAATTTAGAAGAGGAGCTAAAAAAGGTTAAGGGCAGTCTTGGGGAGGATGTTCTGAGTAAAGAGAACTATCAAAAAATGCTGAGAGAAGAGGAGTTTGCCCAAAAAAGGCTAAGGGCTAAGCTGGAGGAGGTTGAAAACCAACTGAAAAAACTTAGGGCAGAGAGGGAGGATGTTTTGCAGGAGCTGGCGGTCCTTAGGGAAAGGCTTAGGTCTGCAGAGCAGGACTATCTTCCCTTTGAAGACATAGAGGGTGTTTATGGAAGGGTAGCAGACCTAATAAAGGTTAAAGACTATGAATACCTTAGGGCGGTGGAGGTAGCTGGTGGGCAAAGGCTCTCCTTTGTGGTGGTCGAAGATGAAGAGACCGCAAAAAAATGCATCCAAAGATTAAAGGAAACCAAGGGCGGTAGAATGAGCTTTATCCCACTTAACAGAATAAAGGAACAAACCTTGCCACCCTTTCCAAGAACCCGCGGTGCGGTGGTTATTGATTATGTGGTAAATCTGGTGGAATACGACAAAAAGTTTGAAAAGGCAATAAGGTTTGTTTTTGGAGATACGTTAGTGGTGGAGAACTTTGACAGTGCAAAGGCTTTGGGCATAGGAAATTACCGGATGGTTAGCCTGGAGGGGGAGCTTTTCGAAAAGACGGGTGTAATAAGCGGAGGGCACTGGGAATCAAGGGCAAGCTTGGGCAAAAGTCTTTACGAGGAAAAGACCAAGCAGTTGGAGGAGGTTTTAGAGAGGTTAAAGGAGAGTATTTCAGAAAAGGAAGCCTTAGCCAAAAGCCTGAGGGATGAACTGGTAGAAAAGGAAGGAGTGGTAAAGATCCTTGAAAGAAGGCTAAAGGAGTTGGAACAAAAACACAAAGAAGGTTTTGAAAGGATAAAGGGCTTGGAAGAGAGACTGCAAAAGGGTAAGGAGTATTTAAAGACTCTGGCGGAGGAAAAGGAAAACGCCCAAAAAAGAAAAAGGGAATTAGAAGAGGAGCTCTCTTACCAAGAGGAAAAGTTGGAAAACCTAAGGTTCAGATACTCTTCCCTTTTGAAAATAGCCAAAGAATCTGGCTTGGAAGCCCTAATAGAAAGGGCAGAAAGACACAGAAGGCTATTGGAAAGAAAAAAGGAAGAGCTATTTTCCCTAAAGCTAAAGGAACAAGAGATCGCCCAACAAAGGCAAAACCTTCTCCAAGAGATAAACCAAAGGAAAGCAAGGGTTGAAGACCTAATACAAAACATAGAAAATGCCCAAAAAAGGATAAAAGGGCTAAGCCAGGAGAAGGAAAAGATAGAAGAGGAGCTAAAGGATATAAACCTTCAGGCTTATGAGCTTTACAAAAGGGTAGATCAATTGGAAAACCAGCTCAGGGAAATAACCTCCCTCCTTGGGCAAAAAAGGATGTCTATAGACCTAAAAACTGAAGAGAGGATAGAGATAGAGAGGGAACTTTCTAAGCTAACAGACAGGCAAGACCAACTCCTTGAAAGGTTAAAAGAACTTGGACAAGAAGAACCGCTAAGTTTGGTGCCAGAGGGCTACAGCAAGCTAAAGGATGAACTTTCAAAGGTGGAAAGAGAGATTAGCCTTCTGGGCAACATAAACTTCAAGGCGGAGGAAGATTACCAAGAGCTCAAAAACAGACATACAGACTATGTGGAAAGGGACAAAAAGCTCTTGGAGGAGAGAAGGGCAATAAAGGAGCTTCTGGAGGAGATTGAAAGTAAAAAGCTAAAGGCTTTCCTCAAGGCTTATGAACAGATAAACAAGAGCTTTTCCAAGATCTTTGCCAGACTGTCTCCCGGAGGGAAGGCATTTATGCAGTTGGAGAAGGAAAATGAACCCTTTGAAGGGGGTATAAACTTGGTGGTAAAACCAAGGGGCAAAGAGGTGCAGTATTTGGAAGCAATCTCAGGCGGTGAAAAGACCTTGGGTGCCCTGTCTTTGATCTTTGCCCTGCAGGATTATAAACCCTCCATCTTTTATTACTTTGATGAGGTGGATGCCCACTTGGACGAGGCAAACGCAAGGACAGTGGGAGAACTTATAAAGGAGAGGTCCCAGACTGCCCAGTTTATAGTGGTTACGCTAAGGGAAGTTCTGGCAAGCTTTGCAGACAAGTTAATAGGGGTAAGCAGTAGAGGGGGAATTTCGAAGGTATTCCCCCTCAAAAACCTCATTCACTCTCCTTACTAAAAACCGCTTCCAACTTTTCCTTCTTCTTGATGGGCTTTATGTAAGGCTTGTCGTCCTTTACCCTTATTTCCACCACATCCACATCCTGAAGGCTACCTTTTAGAAGTTCCTCCGCAAGCAAGTCTTCCACATGCTTTTGAAGGGCTCTCTTTATACTCCTTGCACCATATTCTGGCTTGTATTCTTTATCAATGAGCCACTCAGAAAAGCTCTTGTGCAACTTTACCCTCACGTTCCAATCTATCAGGCTCTTGTTTATTTCTTCAATTTGAAGGTCCAAAATCTTCATAATATCATCTTTCTCAAGGGCTCTATAGACTATGACCTCATCCAAGCGATTAAGAAACTCGGGGCTGAATGACCTTTTGACTTGCTCCATCACATTCTTCTTCATCTGTTCAAAGTCTATGACACCGAACTTTTGCTCAAAGCCCATCTTTCCACCGTGAACTATGAGCCTTGCACCCAGGTTGGAGGTCATTATTATGATGGTGTTGGAGAAATCTACCGTCCTTCCCATTGCATCAGTAAGCCTTCCGTCGTCAAAAATCTGAAGGAAGATGTTGAAGACATCAGGATGTGCCTTTTCTATCTCGTCAAAGAGTAGCACTGAGTAGGGTCTTCTGCGCACCTTTTCGGTTAGCTGTCCGCCCTCTTCGTAGCCCACATATCCGGGGGGGGTGCGCCCACAAGCCTTGAAACAGTGTGCTTTTCCATGTATTCGGACATATCAAACCTTATGAGGGCATCCTCTGTGCCAAAGAGGTATTCCGCTAAAGCCTTGGCGGTTTCTGTCTTCCCAACACCCGTAGGACCCAAGAACAGGAAAACTCCGATGGGGCTGTGTCTTCCTTTGAGCCCAACCCTTGACCTTCTGATAGCCCTGGCTACTGCCTTTATGGCTTCATCCTGCCCTATTACCCGCTTCTTCAACTCGTCTTCTATGTGCAAAAGCTTTTGGGTATCGCTTTCATGAACCCTTTTAACGGGAATACCCGTCCATCTGGCAACCACTTCCGCTATATCCTCCTCTGAGACCTTTGGTCTGTGTTTTAGCATCTCCTGCTTCCACTTCATCTTTAGGTTTTCAAACTTTGCCCTTAGTTTCAGCTCCTCATCCCTCAACTTGGCAGCCTTTTCGTAATCCTGTTCTGCAACCGCAGTTTCCTTTTGGGCTTCTACTTCCTTTATCTTTTCCTCCAACTCCTTTAGCTCCGGTGGGAGCTGGTAGGCTTTTAGCTTTACCAAAGAACCAGCTTCGTCCAAAACATCTATTGCCTTGTCCGGCAAGTGCCTGTCTGTGATATACCTTTCTGAAAGCTGAACAGCCTTCTCTATTGCGATAGGTGTGTATTCCACGTTATGAAACTCTTCAAACTTGGGCTTTAGCCCATAAAGTATCCTTATGGTGTCCTCTTGAGAGGGCTCCTCCACAAAAACAGGTTGAAACCTTCTTTCCAAGGCACCGTCCTTTTCTATATATTTTCTGTATTCATCCACTGTGGTGGCACCGATGACCTGGATCTCTCCACGGGCTAAGGCGGGCTTTAGCATGTTGGACGCATCTATAGACCCTTCCGCAGAACCCGCACCCACTATGGTGTGGATCTCGTCTATGAAAAGGATCACATTGGGAGCTTTTTCCAGTTCCTTTAGAATGTTTTTGAGGCGTTCTTCAAACTGTCCTCTGTATTTTGTGCCAGCCACCAAGGCAGCCAAGTCTAAGGCTACTACCCTCTTGTTCAGAAGTGGTTCTGGCACCTCTCTGTTGGCTATTCTTTGGGCTAAACCTTCCACTATGGCGGTCTTTCCAACGCCCGGGTCTCCCAAAAGCACAGGGTTATTCTTGCGCCTCCTAACAAGGATCTGTATAACCCTTTCTATTTCCCTTTCCCTTCCTATTACAGGGTCCAACTTTCCTTCCCTTGCCATCTGGGTGAGGTCCCTTGAAAACCTATCCAAGTTGGGAGTGGGTGCATACTTGGTGGTCTCCTGAGGAGGAAGCTCTCCAAGAAATTGAAGGACCTCCCTTCTGACGGAGTACTCATCAAGACCAAACCCTCTTAGAATCCTGCCACCAAGACCCGTCTTTTCCCTAACAACTCCTATAAGCAGGTGCTCCGGTCCCACAAACTGATGGTGCAGTATGCGTGCCTCTTCCACCGCAAACTCTAAAACCCTTTTGGCATCTGGGGCAAACAAGATCTCACCCGAGTGGCTACCCTTTGTAATCTGACCCAAAAGTGCCCTGCGCACCTTTTCCGCAGTAAGCCCAAACTTAGAAAGAATTAAGGTAGGAAGGTCCTCCTCCTTTATAAGGGCTAAGAGTATATGCTCACTGCCCAGATATGTATGACCCAACTCAAGGGCTTCTTCCCTTGCCTGAAGTATAACTTGTCTTGCCTTTTCTGTAAATTTCTCAAACATCTTTTACACCTCTCTTTTATTAAAGATAACTCAAAGCTGTAAAGATTGCAATAGAGAGACAGAAACTCACTTAAGCACATAAGGGTTTTAAAGCTAAAATTTTAATCCTGATGCTTCTTAGCTTATCACTCACGCTAAGGCTGGAATGGTGTCCCTACGAGGTATTCTTAGAAAAGCTTCATGGAGAAAAATCATAAAGAAAGAGTTTCTTAAGGGATCGCCCAGTGGTTCTGTTGGCTATGTGCCTTTCCTTTGGGACTTCATCTACCTCCACAAAGTAAAGACAGTTGGTAACACACTTGGAAACGCAGGAGGGAAGTAGCCCCTTTTCTAACCTCTTATAACAGTAATCGCACTTTTCCACCTTCATGGTGTTCGGATTAAAGGCTATGGCACCATAGGGACAGGCTATAATGCACGCCTTACATCCTATACACCTGATCTCCTCCACATAAACCACACCGTCCTGCCTCTTTCTCATGGCGGAGGTTGGGCAGGCAAAAACGCAGGGTGCGGGCTCACAGTGGAAGCAGTTCATGGGCAGAAAAAAGCCCGAGGGCTGATCTCCCACACCTTCCACCCGCAAAACCCTCATAGGTCTTATTCCAAAAACCTC
>DAIRFT010000108.1:0-2082 GCA_036794885.1 Thermocrinis sp.
CCAGCCCATTGCCAGTTTGGCACCAAAGCAAGGAGGGGCACAGAAAGAAGGTTCATAGCATAACCCAAAAAGACAAAAGCCCAAGTTTTTTTTAGCTTGTCCGATAGGTAGCCGGAAACTAACCTTAGCAAATATCCCACCAGTTCAGAAAGCCCGGAGAGAAAGCCTATAACGAAGGGAGAGGCGGAAAGCAAAGCCAAATATGGTCCCAGAATGCCTCTGCCACCTTCGTAGGTAAAGTCAGAGAGCAGGCTAACCACACCCATTAAAAAGATGAAGATGTAAGGGCTAGCCAATGTCCAACTCCTGCGAGGACACCTCTCCCAAAATTTCCAACTCTGGTATGTGCCTTTTTATGTAATTGAGGATTTCCAAGGTCCTTTCGTAAGTATGAGGTGTGGCAATAACATAGACTAAATCCTTTTTCTTTTCCTTTGTTCGGACTACTGCATTTCTTCCAGAACCGTCCATAAGGGCGGTGAACAGTCCTATTTTTGGAACGGGTAGCCTAAGAAGGATTATCCTCGCCTTTATCTCTCTCATGTTTGAGTATCTTGGCATTAAAGAGGGTTTTTGTCTTTTTTACAAACTCCGAAAGATCCTCTTTATCTTCCTCTTTCTCCTCCACCACAAAATCAAGGAAGGGAAACTTTACCTTTAGCTTCTCTATTTCCAAAGCCTTTGCATCCTCTTTGCTCACCTTTAGGATGAGCTTTCCCTCTTTTTCCTCGTAGGGAAGTCTTTTTAACCTTTCAAAGTCAATCTTGCTGAGGTTTTTCTGAAGGGTGTCCCAAGGGTTTTCCTTCTGCGGTTCTTCTTGCTTTTCTTCCTTTTCCTCCTTGGGAACCTCTTTGCTTGAGCTTCCCAGTCCCTTTATAAGTTCCTCTATGGAAAGGATGTCTTTGACTAGGGCACTTTTGATGATGGCTATCTGGCATGCCTTGAAGAGGTCCTTGGTTCTTGCCTCTACCCTCACTTGGCTAACCAACTTTTCAAGATATAGTAGGGCGTTTAGGTTTGCGGAAACTTCTCTGTGAAAGTCTTCCACATGCATCAGTTTTTCTGGGTTCTTTAGGCTTTTGTAAAGAACAAGCGTCCTTATTTCCTCCTCCACACTCTCCCAAAATCTTGAGAGGTTGTAGCCCTTTTCCCTTATCTGGTTTAAAAACTCAAGGGCGGAGTCCACATCGCCAGAGAGTAGCATCTTTATAAAATCCCTTACCTTTCCCTGAGAGAGAATACCCAAAAACTCCTCTATTATTTCCTCCTTTACTTTTCCCTCTCCAAAGGTAGCACTTTGGTCCAGCAAGGACACCGCATCCCTCATCCCTCCGTCGCTTACCTTGGCAATGGTATGCAGGGCTCTCTCCTCATACTCTATGTTTTCCCTTTCGCATATAAACTTAAGATACTTTACGATCTCCTCCTCTCTGAGCCTGCTAAAGATGATCCTCTGACAGCGGGAAATTATGGTAGGAAGTATTTTGTCATACTCGGTGGTGCACAGGATAAAGACCGTTCTGGGAGGGGGCTCCTCAAGGGTTTTCAAAAGGGCATTAAAAGCCTCCTTTGTTAGCATATGTGCCTCGTCCAAAATATAGACCTTGAACTTTCCCTTTATGGGCGTGTAAGAAACTGCATCCCTCAGTGCCCTTATATCGTCTATTCCTCTGTTGGATGCAGCGTCTATTTCTATAAGGTCTGGGAAATTTCCCTTTTCAATGGCGACGCAGTTTTCACACTCACCGCAGGGTTCTCCATCAATGGGTTTCAGGCAGTTTATTGCCCTTGTTAATATGCGCGCTACGGTGGTTTTGCCCGTTCCTCTGGGACCAGCAAAGAGGTAGGCATGGGAGAGCCTGCCAAGCCTTACCGCGTTGAGCAAAACCCTTTTGGCGGTCTCCTGTCCAACAAGCTCTGAGAACTTCCGAGGTCTATACTTTCTGGCAAAGGGAATATACATCAAGAGTTAATTATAAGCTACCTATTTCAAAACCTCCACCAACACATCCCTCTCCATATAGCCCAGTTTTTTTAAAACCCTACCGTAGGGGTCGATGATGGCAGTGTCGCTGGAGTTAT
>DAIRFT010000109.1:0-2075 GCA_036794885.1 Thermocrinis sp.
CATGGTTATACCTCCTTTGTCTTTGGTTTAAAAAGGTCCCCCATGGGGACCTCCTCTTATACCTTCCATTCACCAGAAGGCACCAAAGCCGCACCCTCCACCTCTCTGTTATACAAATAGGTGTGGGCACGCAAAGGAGTGTGGTCCTCAAGGACCACCTCAATAAGCTCCCTCCTAAAAAGGAAAGGAGTGGCTTCCACCCAGTCAAGCTCCTTAAGGAGCTTTTCTGGGACTTCATAGACCTCTCCACGCACTATCCCGTCCCCGGGAACCATCCCAGGGAGGTCATAAAGGGCAAAGCCCTTAGCCAAGGCATGCCCTAAGAAAGGACAGCCCTTTAAGAGGCTGTGCCTTGATCCACCCCTTTTAAGGGTGCCATAGACGAAGAGGTAAGCCATTAGGCCACCTCCTCGCAATAAGGGGCCAAAAGACCCCTCAGAGAAAGCCCTCCCTTGTTAGGAAGGCTCCCTCTCCTGTTTTCCTCCCTAACTGCTACCATACCCTTATATACTATAACCTAACTTTTCAGCATTTTCTGACAATCTATTACCTGAAGATATTCTTTGAAAGCAATAGCCCAGTGTACTCTAAAGGTAAGTATTTTCAATCCGTTCTTTTCTCCCAGCGTGATTATCTTGTCATAACACCTTTTTACCTCCTGTTTTTGCAAATCTTCAAGCTGGCTCTCCTTTATTTTCCAGAGCCTGACCTCATCCATGCTGGGTTGATTTAAAGATTAAGACATTACTTTAACCATCTTCTTCCAGGTAGGTGAATTGGAGATTCTTGGTTAAGACCGGAGTTTAGTCTTGCTACAAACGCATCAGATCCTCTGCCCTTGTTTTCCCGTACCCCGCCAGCAGTTTTAGGAAAGTCTGGGGAAGTAGTAATTCCTGCCACGTAGACATCGCCAGTTATGGGATGAATGGCAAAGGCTGTGGCTTTCTCACTATGATCCCCTCCAAAATAAGTTGCTTGCAAAATCGGGTCTATCACAATAGGAAGGCTTGGATCTGCTTTGGCTACCACAAAGCTGTAGCGGTTTTTGCCAATTAGGTTGTAAGAAACTTCCACTGGAAGTTTTTTGCCATCCTTTTCCTGCCATGCTATGGGCTTAGAAAGCTTCAAATCTCCCAAACTAGTTTGAATGATTATCTCTCCATCCTTGGAAAGCTTCAGACCTTTGGCGCCATACACCTCCACCACAATCTGGTCTGCACCTGGCTTTATGTAAAAGAGCTTTTCCACCGTTTTTTGTGTTGCTTTGAGCTTTACCTCCACTCCAGACCACACTTCACCCAAAAAAACATACCTGTAGGTAGAAAGATTAGAACGGTGCTTGGAAGAGTCCTTGCCTATGAAGTAGCTTACCTTGGTTGGTAGCTCTTCTTCTCCTTTTATTGCTTGAACTTTGCCATCTACCCAACGTTCAGAAATCACTTAGCTTTTGGAAGGGCACGCTTGAGCTTTTATTGTTTGTTCTTTACACTCTTCTTTTTTGACTGCCATATGCAATAGCTGACCGTCTTTAGTTATCCATGTAGTGCCAAAGTATCCTGAGGCAGAAAAGAGTGCCCTTTCATCCCACTGCCCTTCGTTTTTTACCCATCCACGCTCCAAGGTAGCAAGCTTGGCATAGACAGCTTCCTTGGAGGGTGTTGAAGGGACGGTTGAAGGATATGTCTTTGTTAGGCTTTTTAAGGTAGCTGATTGGTTACTCGCAGACCAAACTAAAAGGGACAAACCCACAAAAAGCATGAGGGCTGAAATTACCTTTTTAAGCATGCCCTTATCCTCCTTTTTCATTCTATGATGAAATTTTAAACCAAGAGCCAAGGGAGAAAGGAAACTTTTCTAAAACTACAAACCCATCTCCTATGCGGAAATACATTAAAATAATAGCTGAAATATACGTCGGGTGAGAAATTACCCCCATATTTGAGACTTTCTGAAAAAGCTATAGCCTATAGCGTAGCCATAAAGGTAAGCAAGTAAGGTAATCCCTTTCCTCCACCTGCTTACTCGGTTGAAAAGCTTTATCTGTGAATTTACACCCTCTACCACCTGCCTTATGC
>DAIRFT010000001.1:0-27567 GCA_036794885.1 Thermocrinis sp.
TTATGTATGAGAATAAAAAGAAAACAGTCCTATAATATCCTTTTATGAAAGCGGTTATTTTAGAGAACTTTGGAGACGAAAAGAACTTAGAGTATGTGGAGGATTTTCCAATCCCCGATATAAGGGAGGATGAAGTCCTTATTAGGGTGAAGGCGGTTGCCCTTAACCATCTGGATGTATGGGTCAGAATGGGTGCTTTGGCGGTCAAGCCGGAGCTTCCTCACATACTTGGTTCAGATGTTAGCGGAGTGGTGGAAAGGGTTGGTTCTTTGATGAAGAATGTAAAGGTGGGAGAGGAGGTAATAGTTGCCCCTGGTCTGTCCTGTGGTGTGTGTTATGAGTGCCAATCTGGAAGGGACAACCTCTGCAAAGATTACGATATACTTGGGCTAAAAAGCAAGGGTGGTTATGCGGAGTTTGTAAAGGTGCCCGCAAGGAATGTCTTGCCAAAACCAAAAAGCTTGAGTTTTGAAGAGTCCGCCAGCTATCCCCTTACCTTTTTAACCGTTTGGAATGCCCTGGTTAGAAAGGGAGGGTTAAAGCCCCACAGCAGGGTTTTAATATGGGCTGGCTCCTCGGGTGTAGGCGTTGCAGGCATTCAAATAGCCAAGTTATTTGGTGCCTTTGTGATAGCCACTGCGGGGGACGAAAGGAAGGCAAAGATGTGCAAAGACCTTGGGGCGGATGTGGTCATAAACCACTATGAAGAGGATGTGGTAAAGAAGGTTAGAGGACTGTTCAAAGAGGGAGTGGATATTGTTATGGACCATGTAGGGGAGGCAACCTTTTGGAGAAGCGTGGAATGTCTCAAAAAGGGTGGAAGACTTGTTTTCTTTGGCACTACCAGGGGCTCAAAGGCGGAGATAGATATAAGGTATATTTTTGTTAGGGAAATTGAACTTTTGGGTGTTTATATGGGACCGAGGGCGGACCTCTTTATGATCACCGAACTCTTTGAGAAGGGGCTTTTAAAGCCTGTGGTGGATAAGGTTTTTGACCTGAAGGATGCCCAGGAAGCCCACAGATACTTGGAAAGCTCTAAGCACTTCGGAAAGGTGGTACTAAAAGTTGAATGAAGGCTATTCCCTCTCTCTCGTAGGCTTTTTTGAGCCTTTTTATAAACTCGTGGCGTATAAAAAACTGATCGTCCGGGTTAAGAACTCTGAGAGTGATGTTTAAGGTGATCCCAAACTCCGTAAAGGCACTGTAGCGCACGGAGGGCTCAAAGCTTGGGTCCGCACCTTCAACGGTTTTTTGCACCTCCCTTGCAACCTCTAAGGCGAGCCTTTCTGCTTTTTCAAGGTCCGAAGAATATGGGATCACGATGGAAACCGTAATGTTCATTGAGGGCGTTGGTTTTTTGTAGTTTATTACTATGGAGTTAACCAGCCGGGAGTTTGGCACCACCACAAGGTTGTTGTCCCTTCTCCTAATGACTGTGTTCATCCATGTTATGTCCTCCACATAACCTTCTTCACCGTTTTCTAACCTAACAAAATCTCCCACTTCAATCTGTCTGCTGGCAATTAGGTTAAGCCCGGAAAAGACATTGGAGAGCGTACCCTGAAGGGCAAGGGAGACCGCAAGCCCAGCAATGCCCAGGGTAGTTATAAAATGGGCTACCTGAATGCCAAGATAGGACAGGAGGGTTATAACACCCAAAACAAAGACAACCAATTTTATTATCACAAAGACAATACCAGTTCGTGGAAATTTTAAGTTTGTCTTTGAGATATAAACCTGTAAAAGTTCAGGAAGTAGATTAGAAAAAAATGAGGTTATTGAAAGGATTAACAGGGATATTAAAACCTTTTCTATCACTGAGGAGTATTTCAAGAGCTTTGTGGGGCTGAGTTCTACTGTGAGGTAAAGGCTAATAACAATTACCCAAAACAAGGAGGGTAGGCGGAGCACTCGAAGAAGCATTAAAGCATAGTCGTGGGAAGATCTTTTTATAAAGCCAAAAAACAGCCTTCTAACGAACAAAAAAACCAATAGTGATCCCAAAAATATCAAACTGTTCAACAAAAGTTCCTGCCCTACCAATACAACATCCTTCTGTAAAACACTCTAACGAGTTTGTAGCCTACAAAAAATCCACCTATATGGGCAAACCAGGCCACTCCACCCATACTCGCAAAGGGCAGTGTGACCAGCCCGTTTATGATCTGAATGAACACCCACATGCCTATAAAAAACACTGCCGGCAGTTCCATAAAGGTTAGGAAAAAGAAGACGGGCACAAGGGCAAGAATACGGGCATGTGGGAAAAGATAAAGGTATGCCCCCAGCACTCCGCTTATAGCCCCGCTGGCACCCACCATGGGCACATGCACCGCACCCGTTAAAAAACTAACAAGGGATTGAATAACCGCCGCACCAAGACCAGACAGCACATAAAACAGTATGTATTTAAACTTTCCTAAACGATCTTCCACATTATCCCCAAAAACCCACAAAAACCACATATTGCCAATGATGTGAAGCCAGCTTCCGTGTAAAAACGTGTGGGTAAACAGCTGGTAAGGTTTAGAGAAGGCTTCCACTGGCACCAAACCAAAGTTATAGATAAAGTGGTTAAACTCATACTCTTCCAAGCTTACCTCATACAGCCATACCAAAGAGCAAATAAGGATGATGGTTAAATTGACGATTGGAAAGCTTCTGCTTGGGTTTATATCCTTTAGAGGGATCATGTCAATCAAAGATTATAACAGACTGCCTGTTCTTTAAAATATGCTTATAGTCTTATAAGTTAATCTAATCTTGGAGGTGTGTCATGGGCAAGCATGTGGTTATACTGGGCGGTGGTGTGGGTGGTTTAGCAACCGCCTACAACCTAAGGAAGATGGACAAAAGCCTGAGGATCACGGTAGTCTCAGGCAGGCCCTACTTTGGCTTTACACCCTCTTGGCCGCACTTAGCGTTGGTCTGGAGGAAGTTTGAAGACATAAGCATTCCCTTGGGAAGCTTACTGCCAAAGCATGGTATTGAATATGTGCCGGAGAACGGAGAGAGAATAGACCCAGATGCCAACAAACTCTGGACCACATCCGGTAAGGAGATTGAGTACGATTACTTGGTAATTGCCACTGGTCCAAAGCTAGTATTTGGTGTAGAAGGACAAGAGCAAAATTCCACATCTGTGTGTACAGCGGAGCATGCCCTGGAACTTCAGAAAAAGCTTGAAGAATTCTACAAGAACCCAGGACCTGTTGTGATTGGTGCAATACCCGGCGTTAGCTGTTTTGGACCAGCTTATGAATTTGCCTTTATGCTACATTATGAGCTTAAAAGGAGAGGAATAAGACACAAAGTGCCCATAACCTTTATCACCTCGGAGCCTTACGTGGGTCATATGGGGCTTGGTGGTGTAGGACCTTCAAGAAGAGTAATGGAAGACCTTTTTGCGGAGAGGAGCATAAAATGGATTGCCAACGTAAAGATCACCAAGGTGGAACCAGACAAGGTAATTTACGAGGACCTAAACGGCAACACTTACGAGGTACCTTGTAAGCTATCCATGCTGATGCCAAGGTTCATGGGTCCAGAGGTGGTTGCTTCCGCCGGAGACAAGGTGGCAAACCCTGCCAACAAGATGGTGATCGTCAACAGGTGTTTCCAAAACCCTACTTACAAAAACATCTACGGTGTGGGCGTCGTAACTGCCATACCCCCTGTGGAGCAAACACCTATACCTACTGGCGCACCCAAGACAGGTATGATGATAGAACAGATGGCTATGGCGGTGGCAAAGAACATAATCAATGACATAAGGAACTCTACAGACAGGTATGCACCGGAGCTCTCCGCTATATGCATTGCAGACTTTGGAAAGGATGCTGCCTTCTTCTATGCACGTCCAGTTATACCCCCAAGGGCTGAGGTGAAGTATGGCAAAGGCGTGTGGGCACACTACATAAAATCTGCTTTTGAAAAGTATTTCATGTGGAAAATAAAGAGCGGAAACATTGCACCTTTCTTTGAAGAGGAAGGTCTCAAGCTATTCTTTGGCACCAAGGGAGTTGTTCTCTGCTCAGATTGTTCAGGAGCACCCGGTAGCGCGTGTTAAAGGAGGGGAGCATCGCCCCCTCTAAAAATTACTTAAGAGAGAGAACCCACTCTGCAAGCTTCTTTGCTTCCTCGTCGGTTACATTCTGACGAGGCATAGGTATATTACCCCATACACCAACCCCACCATTTTTAATCTTGTCCGCCAGATATTCCACTGCGTCAGCTCTGCCTGCATACTTCTTTGCCACATCTTTATAGGCTGGTCCCACCTGCTTTGCGTTTACAGCGTGGCATGCATTACAACCCTTAGCCTTAGCTAAAGCTTCCGCATCTGCCATTGCAGTAGTTTGGGTTGGCTTTGCCTCAGACTTTGGCTGCTCGGCGGGTTTTTGCTCTCCTGCGGGTTGCTGGGCGGGCTGTTGTTGCTGCTCGGCGGGCTTTTGCTCCCCTGCAGGTTGTTCCGCAGGCTTTTGCTGGCAGGACACCGCCAAAAAGCCCAAGCTGAAAAGTCCCAAAAGCAAGCTCTTCTTCATGATCCACCTCCTTAAAATTATTATGGTATAATCTTTATGAAAATTAGGTTAAAATCCTTGCTGGAGGTTTTGTATGCCGAACACAAAGCAGGCTGAAAAGCGTATGAGAAGGGATGCCAAGAGAAGGTTGAGAAATAGGTATCACCTTTCTCGTATGAAGACCTACATAAGAAACCTTAAAAAGCTTATAGCCCAAGGTAAGCTGGAGGAGGCAAAGGAGTATCTACCAAAGGCAATATCTGTAATACAGCATACCGCCTCAAAGGGAGTGATCCACAAAAACGAGGCAAGCAGAAGATGCTCAAGGGTTCAAAAGCTTCTTAACCAAGCCCTTGCCAAGGCTCAGGGAAGCAACCAATAGTCCCTCCCTAAAAAGAACCAAAAGGCTAAAGTAAAGGATAATACACATAGGGACTGCTAAAAGCAGGTGTATTTTGTCTTTCAAAAATAGACCAAAGAGTCCCATCAGAAGGCTGGCAAGGGCTACCTTTACCGAACTTTCCATTAAAGTGTGCCAATCTACCAATTGGTAAGTTTTTCTCAGGAGATATCCAAAGGAGAAGACGGAGGAGGTAGCGGTGCCCAAAGCCAAACCCACCGCACCCAGCTTTAGCACAAAGGCATAAATAAAGGCACTTGTGCCCTCAGATAAAATAGCCAACAGGCTCGCTTTCATGGGTGTAAGAGTGTCTCCTTTGGCGAAAAATACACTGCTGAGGGCTTTTTGAAGGGAAAAAAAGACGAGCCCCAAGCTGTAAGCCTTTAGCACATAAGAAACCATCAAAACATCTGCTTCAGAGAAGTTTCCTCTGCCGTATAGAAGCCTCACAATCGGCTCCGAGAAGACAAAAAGACCCACCACTGCGGGAAAGGACAGCAAAAACAAAAAACGCATAGCCAAGGTTATGTTTTTGCCTCTGTCTTCACCCAAAGAGAGGGCAGAAAGCAGAGTGTTTGCCACGCCCGCCGATATGGCACCCAAAGGTAGCTGGAATATCCTGTTGGCATAATAAAGGTAAGATATAGCGCCCAAAGCCAAAAAGGAAGCTAAAAAGGTGTCTATAAAAAAAGATAGCTGGGCAACGCCAAAGCCCATAAGGGCGGGTATCAGCCTTTTGAACAAAAGCTTAACATCGGGATGAAGCCTAAGGCTAAAACCCAAGGGAACACCCATTAAAAAGGGTAGATGAAAGGCAAACTGTAAAAAGCCTCCCACCAGAACGCCACCTATCAGTGCGTAATAGCCAAAGCTCTGGGCAGAAAGGGCAATAACCAAAGAAAAGCCTATGTTAAAAACTGCTTGGGCAAAGGCGGGCACAAAAAACACACCCCGGGTGTTCAAAAGAGCCATAAAAAAGGCAGATAGACCCACAAACAGAAGGTATATAAAGACCCATCTGCCCATAAAAACTGCCAGATCAAAGTAAGGTTTAGCCCTCAAGCCCGGTGCGATAATGCTTATGAGATATTCAGCAAATAACACCCCCAAAAGGACTACCGATAGGTTTATGAGTAAATAGTAGCCCAGGGCAGACCTCAAAAACTCCCTCTCCTTGCCCTCCTTTACCTGCTTAGCGTATATTGGCACAAAGGCGGCGTTGAACCCACCTTCCCCAAAGAGCCTTCTGAAGGTGTTGGGTAGTCTAAAGGCAACAAAAAAGGCGTCTGTTATCTGGGAAACCCCAAAGTGGTATGCTATAAGGGCATCCCTAACATAACCTAAAACCCTGCTCAGAAGGGTTGCAAAGGAAAAGGAAAGACTGTGTTTTATGAGTCTCATTGTCTGTTGGTGCCGGAGGCGGGAGTCGAACCCGCACGCCCTTTCGGGCACTGCCCCCTCAAGACAGCGCGTCTGCCAATTCCGCCACTCCGGCTTTATTATTTATTATAACACACCTCTAGGCTTTTGGTTTGTGATATAAGGTATATCCAGTTTAAGTTTGTTATCTTTACTCCTTACTCCTTGCTTTTTATTCTTTCTCATAGCACCGAGCCAAGCACCAAGCTAAAGCTTGGATGTAAGATATACCCGCACCGCCACCGCACCCACCCACTGCACCAAGTACCAAGCCTTTGCTTGCATATAACACCCGCCACCGCACTTAACCAGGCACCTTAATCTTGCACTATACCATTGCAATTAGTACAGCACCAAACACCAAGTCTTAGCCTGCTTGGAAAAGTTTAACACAAGCTTTTTAGACCGCTTGACTTTTTTAAAAGGATGTGATAATAATAATACAAACACCATAAGTAAGGAGGTTTGATTATGGACCTGGAGAGTAGAATTAAGGAAATAATCGCAGACCAGCTCGGTGTGGAGATTGAAAAGCTTAGAGATGATGCAAACTTTGTGCAGGACTTTGGAGCAGACTCTCTGGATGTGGTGGAGCTTGTAATGGCGTTTGAGGAAGAGTTCGGTATAGAAATACCCGACGAGGATGCAGAAAAGATAAGAACGGTGGGGGATGTTATTAACTATCTAAAAGAGAGAGTGCAGGCTTGAGCAGGAGGGTTGTTATTACGGGCCTTGGGGTGGTAAGCCCCATAGGCACCGGGGTTGAAAAATTCTGGAAAAATTTAGTAGCTGGCGTAAGCGGAGTAGATATAATAAAAAGGTTTGATCCAGTAGAAATAGGTCTAAGCGTTCATATAGCGGCAGAGGTAAAGGATTTTAACCCAGAGCTGTATTTTGACAAAAAGGAAGCCCAAAAGGTATCTGACTTTATAAAATTTGCGGTGGCATCGGCGGAGGAAGCTATAAAGGACAGTGGGCTTTTGGAGGACAAGTTGGACCCTTACAGGGTGGGCGTGATAATTGGCACGGGTATAGGTGGGCTCAGGGACATTGAAGAACAGCAAAAGGTCCTTATGGAGAAGGGTCCCAGAAGGGTATCTCCTTTCTTTATTCCCTATGGCATATCCAACATGGCAAGCGGGCTCATAGCCATTCGCTTTGGGCTGAAAGGTCCCAACTACTGCGTAGTCTCTGCCTGTGCCACAGGCAATCATTCCATAGGGGACGCCTTTAGGCTCATTCAAAAGGGAGATATAGATGTAGCCATAGCGGGTGGGTGCGAAAGTGCCATCACACCCTTGGGAGTGGCGGGCTTTGCGTCCATGAGGGCACTATCCACCAGAAACCACGAGCCTCAAAAGGCATCAAGACCCTTTGACTTGGAAAGGGATGGCTTTGTTATGGGAGAGGGTGCGGCAGTGCTCGTCTTGGAGGAGTACGAAAGGGCAAAGGCTCGGGGAGCAAAAATATACGCAGAGCTCGTGGGCTATGGTGCCACCGACGATGCCTATCACATAACTGCGCCCTGTGTGGATGGTGAGGGGGCATACATGTGCATGAAGTTAGCTTTGGAGGATGCGGGCATTCCACCCACAGAGGTAGATTACATAAACGCCCACGGCACCTCTACACCATTAAACGACAAATCGGAAACATTGGCAATAAAGAGGCTCTTTGGAGAGCACGCCTACAGGCTAAAGGTCAGCTCCAACAAATCTATGGTTGGGCACCTTTTGGGTGCGGCGGGTGCCTTGGAGGCGGTGGCAACGGTCAAGACTATTCAAGAGGGAATTATTCCACCCACCATAAACTTGGAACACCCAGACCCAGAGTGCGACTTAGACTACACTCCCAACGTGGCAGTAAAGAAAGAGGTAGCAGTGGCAATCTCTAACTCCTTTGGCTTTGGTGGCACCAATGCATGCCTTGTCTTCAGAAAACTATAAGGAACTTGAGGATAAAATAGGTTATCACTTTAAGAACCCACAGTATTTGCAAACAGCCCTCACCCATAGGTCCTACCAAAACAGCCGAGAAAACTACGAGCTTTTAGAGTTTTTGGGAGACTCCATAGTAAATTTTTTAGTGGTTAGCTTTTTGGTGGAAAACTACCCTCATTACAAAGAGGGAGTTTTGGCAGGCATTAAGGCTTATTTGGTTAGCGAAGAATTTTTGGCTTCTATGGCAGAAGGGCTTGAACTGGATAAGTATGTCAGAATATCGGGTAAGAGAAGAACTGTTAGCAGTTCGGTGTTAGCGGACCTCTTTGAAGCCCTCTTGGGTGCCATATACATGGATTCGGGCGGAGATATGAACAGTTTAAAAAAGCTCTTCCTTGAAAGGTATGAAGAAAAAATCAAGGAAGTCATAGAAAAGGAGGCATACAAAAAGGATTACAAAACATTACTGCAGGAACTAACCCAAGGCAGATGGAAAGACAGACCCATCTACAGGGTGGTAAGCGTGAGCGGTAAAGAGCACGAAAAGGTCTTTGAGGTGGAATGCCAAATAAGGGAATACAGGGCGATAGGAAGAGGGAGGAACAAAAAGGAAGCCCAGCAAGAGGCTGCTAAAAGAGTTTATGAAATGCTTCAGAATACGTAAGCTCCCCCTGCCAACTTTTGATTAAAAGCCATACCATGTTCCAAAACCTCCCTATAAACCCGAAGGGGTGTGAGTATAACTTTTGTTCTCTCATCCCAATCTGCCAAGTTCAGTATATCTTCGAGCGCCTTGGCAAGGGTCTCTAAGTTTTTGTTTATACTGTTTACTGCGTCCAATCTCTCTATTTCTCTGCCCAGTTCCTCGGGTATGTTTGAAAGAAAGGTAATGTCAAAGTTGAAAAGCTCGTAAAGGTCGTATATGTAGTCTAAGGCTTGAACTATCAGATTTTTAAAGTTAGCCTCAAAGTCTGCCAAAGTTTTTAACAGGCTTTCCCTTTCTTCCTCCTCAAGGCAGGATTCCACAAGGATCTTTATCTCCTCTATGTCTGCCCTTATTTCTCTGAGAAGTCCCTCCAAAAGGTCTAAGTTAAACTTAATCAGCCTATCCTGAACCAGCAGGCTTTTTAGCACCTCTAACTTTCTCATACAAATCCTCCACGCATATCACTCCGTACTCTTTGAGCTTTTCCCTAAACTCATCTATCAAAATATAACCCTGAGAGGACAAAATTGCCACTACCTTTTTATGGATCCTCTCTCCGTGCTCATCCAGGTCAAAAAGGGGAATGACCTGCGGTGTGCCTTCAAGTATGTCCGCCATGTCTGTTAGCCTTTTGCCCGCAATGGTTATCACGTTTTCTATTCCCAGCTTTTTTAGGGCTTCTTTGTCCCTTTTGCCCTCCACCACTACCACCGCCGTCTTTGAAAGCTCTCTGAGCTTGTCTAACAGCTCACTCAGACCCATTTAAGTAGCTATTTTTGTATGCTATGTAGTTTTGGGCAGACTGTTTTATGTGTTCTATCTCTTCGGGCTTAAGGTCTCTGACCACCTTGGCGGGAAAGCCTGCCACCAAAACGCCGGAGGGGAATTTTTTGTTAGGGGTCAGCAGGGCACCCGCACCCACCAGAACATAGTCCTCTATCTCCACACCGTCCATAACCACCGCCCCCATACCTATCAACACATAGTTTCCCACTTTGCATCCGTGCAATATAACCCTATGTCCCACCGTTGTGTAGTCTCCTATGATGGTGGGATGGGTATCGTGAGTAACATGGATCACCGAGTTATCTTGTATGTTTGTTCCCTTTCCTATTCGGATGTAATTGACATCTCCCCTAACTACGGTGCCAAACCACAGGCTTGAGTCTTCACCTATTTCCACATCTCCCACTACCACCACATTCTCGGACATATAAACGGAGGGATGAATTTTGGGAAATATACCCTTGTAAGGTTTTACAATAGCCATCAGGGCAACTCCTTTACCTTTGGTTGTTCTGGTAAAAACTTGGGTTCCACTATGCCCTCAAGCTCGTCCTTGGATCTTTCTTGCTCTTGTTGTTCCTGCTTTCTAGAACATATTCCCTCTGTGCCGGCGACGAAAGCCATGGGAGTGGGGCAGTTTACAAAGATAACACCCTCGGGTACTGGGAAGTCCTCCTTTGGAAACATGTATGCAGCCAAAGACGTAAAATCAATCCACACAGGCAGGGCTACCCGGGCACCAGCCATACCTTTGCCCATGCTCCTCTTTAGGTCAAAGCCCACCCAAACACCAGCGACTATCTGAGGGGTAAATCCCACAAACCACGCATCCATGTAGTCGTTGGTTGTGCCCGTCTTTCCTGCCACAAACCTGTCTATGGAAGAGGCGGATGCCCCCGTTCCCTCCAAAACTACAGCCCTGAGCATATCCACAAGCACCCTTATCTCTTGTGGTGGCAAAACTTGTTCGCATTGGGGGCTGTTCTCCTCCAAAACTCGCCCGTCCAAAGAGACTATCTTGACTATAAAGTAGGGCTTACACCGGATGCCAAGGTTTGCAAAGGCTTGGTAGGCGGAGGTTAGCTGTAAAGGTGTTGTTTCTATACTACCAAGAGCCATAGAGTAGTAAGGTTTTAACTCCAATCCTAAGCTTCTTCCCACCTGTAGTGGCAGGTCAAAGCCTATGTCTGCCAACAGATTTACAGTAGCGGTGTTTATACTTTTAGCTAAGGCAGTTCTCAAGGACACGTATCCATACTCAGTTCCCTCGTAGTTCCTTGGTGTCCAATCTTTGCCCGTGGAGGGGTCATAAAAGCTTCTGGGTGTAGCGTCTATTAAACTGGCCTGTGCGTAGCCCTTCATAAGGGCAGAGAGATATATGATCGGTTTTATGGCAGAGCCCGGTTGCCTTTTGGCATACACAGCCCTGTTGTAGGGGCTCCTCATGTAAGAATATCCCCCAACCATTGCCCTTATGGCACCCGTCTTTGCATCCAAAGCTACCAAGGCACCCTGAAGGTCCGGCAAAACTTCCCACCTTAGCTCCTTTTTTGCCTGATAAAACCTAACAAAAACATAATCTCCCTTTTCAAAGGGAAGCTCCCCCTTCTTTGCCTTAAACTCTTTGTCTCCTATTTCCACCACATACTCACCACCCTGCACGTCTTTTATCTTTCCTATAAGCACCTTGCCCGGTTTTATATCCACCTTTTGCTCTTTATAAAGCTTTTCTGCGGTGGAGTAATCCGCAGGGAGGGCTGGTATGCCGTTTGTCCTTGCCACCCGGTATATTCCTTTTTCTAATACTTGTCTTGCATGCTCTTGAAGGTCCTTGTCTATGGTGGTATATATGGCGTAGCCTCCCGCCAAAAGGGCTTCGCCGTATTTTTCCACCACGTAATCCTTTACATAATCCAGGAAGTAATCCATGCCATAATATCTGTTCTCAAGCCTTAGTCTTAGTGGTTTCTTTGAGTAGGTTTCATACTCCTCTTGGGTTATGTAGCCGTCTTCTAACATCCTTAGGAGCACATAGTTGCGCCTTTCTAAGATCCTCTCTGGGTTTCTAAAGGGGTTATACTTTGTAGGTGCCTTTGGCAGGCTTGCCAATACCGCCGACTCATCCACCGTTAAGTCCTTTACCGATTTGCCAAAGTATATGCGGGATGCTGCTTCTACCCCATAGGCTCCCTGTCCAAGGTATATGTAATTAAGGTAAAGCTCCAAAATTTTGTCCTTTGAAAACTCCCTCTCTATTTTTATCGCCAAGAGGGCTTCCTTTATCTTCCTTGTTAGGGTTCTCTCGGGCGTTAAAAAGAGGTTCCTTGCCAACTGTTGGGTAATGGTGGAACCGCCCTGTTTTATGTCTTTTCTGGAGATGTTTACGATAAGTGCCCTTAGAATGGCTATGGGATCTACGCCAAAGTGTCTGTAAAAGTTTTTGTCTTCTGCGGATATAAAGGCGTACCTTGTATGGGCGGGTATTTTATCAAGAGTAACATAGTATCTTCTCTGGATGGCTATATCTCCAAAGGGTCTTCCTTTGTAGTCGTATATGACCGTTGCCTCTGGGGGTTTCCAGTCTTTTAATGCCTTAGGTGAAGGTAGGTTGGCGGATAGAGCTAACAGGATGGCGAAAAGCAAAAGAAAGGGAACCCCAAAAAAGATAACCAGAATTAATCCAATCTTACGCACCGCTCTTATAGACTATTTTACCATCCTTAAGGGTCATAACTACCCTGCCTTTGAGGGTTTTTCCCCAAAGGGGTGTGTTTTGGGATTTGGAGAGGTTCGTTTCCTCGTTGAGGACCCACTCTTTGTCTGGGCTAAAAAGCACCAAGTTAGCGGGGGCACCTACCTTTATGCGTCTTTCCAATCCCAACAGCTCGGCAGGACTTACGGAAAGCATTTCCACCATTCTTTTTAGGTTTATAATCCCCCTTCTTACCAATTCCAAAGCCATGGGTAATGCAGTCTGCAAACCTATCATACCGGGCATGGCGCTTTCCAACAGACCCTTTTCCTTTTTGGCGTGTGGTGCGTGGTCTGTGGCTATGCAATCTATGGTGCGGTCTTTTATGCCCTCCAAAAGGGCTTGTATATCCTCCTCCCTTCTCAAAGGCGGATTAACCTTGGCGTTGGCACCGCTTTCTAAAAGCTCCTCCTCTTCAAAGAGCAGATGGTAAGGGTTAACTTCGCAGGAGATGGATGCGGATTTTTCCTTAAAGAACCTTATTATCTCCACAGAGAGCTTGGAAGAGAGGTGTTGGATGTGTATTCTTCCTTTGGTGTGATAGGAAAGAATACAATCCCTTGCTACCAAAACATCCTCTGCGCTTGGACTCCTGTGGGCAATACCGAGCAAAGAGCTAACGTATCCTTCGTTTATATGTCCCCTTGCCAAGCCATCGTCCTCGCAGTGGTTCATCACTAAAAGCCCAAGCTGTCTTGCCAACCTTAGGGCTTTTTCCATGAGCCTTGAGTCCATCAGAGGAGAGCCGTCATCGGTAAGTGCCACACAGCCTGCGTTCTTTAGGGCAAAAAAGTCCGTCAGTTCCTTTCCTTTTCTTCCCTTGGTTAAGGCACCGGCGGGCAGGACTTCGCACAATCCCACCTCCTTCGCCCTTTGGATCACATACTGGGCAACCTCCGGGCTATCTATGGCTGGCTGTGTGTTGGGCATACACACCACCGTGGTAAATCCCCCCGCTACCGCGCACTTGCTACCACTTTCTATGTCCTCCTTGTAAGTTTGTCCCGGGTCCCTAAGATGCACATGCATATCCACGAAGGATGGACAGAGAATCAAACCACTCCCGTCTATTATTTCCGCATAGTGAAAGTTTAAGTTGTTGCCCACCGCCTTTATCTTTCCATCCTCTATGAGTAAGTCTCCCACTGTGTCCAGATCTTGGCTTGGGTCTATTAGCCGGCTTCCTTTTATAAAGAGTGGTTTCATGCCTTTAAACCCTCAATTGCCCATTTTAAGGCATCCAACACTTGGTCTATGTGTTCCTTTTCTACCACTAAGGGTGGCATCAAAACCATCACATCCCCCAATGGTCTGAGGAACACGCCCCTTTCCCTGCATTTGTAAGCAACCTTAAAGCCCGTCCTTTCTCCGTAAGGAAAGGGTATTCCCTTTTCCTTGTCCTTTACCAGTTCTATGCCTGCCATAAAGCCAAGCTGTCTGACATCTCCCACAAAGTCCAACTCCCAAAACTCTTTGAGTCTTTGGCTCAGGTATTCAATCTTTGGCTGGAGCTTTTCTAAGGTTTTTTCTTCTTCAAAGACCTCAAGGTTTGCCAAGGCTACCGCACATGCCAAGTTGTTGCCCGTGTAGGTATGCCCATGGTAAAAGTGTTTCATCTCTCCAAACTCACCAAGGAATGCATTGAAGACCTCTTCGGTGGTCAAGGTTGCCGCCAAAGGAAGATAGCCCCCCGTTAAGCCCTTCCCCAAGCACATAAAGTCTGGGCATACATCCTCCTGCTCGCAGTAAAACATAGTTCCCGTCCTTCCAAAGCCCGTGGCAACCTCATCCACGATCATCAGAACTCCATACTTTTTGGTCAGTTCCCTGACGCCCCTAAGGAAGCCCCTCGGAAAGGGCAACATCCCCGCTGCTCCCTGAATGCCCGCCTCCAAGCTAACCGCCACTATATCGTCTCTGCTTTTTAGGATTTCCTCCAAGATTTCCAAAAGGGCATCCTTGCACTCTTCAGAGAGCCCTCCGTAGTTCTTTTTGCAGAAGATGTAGGGAGAAGGAAGTTTTATGGTTTCAAAGAGTATGTCTTTGTAGGTGCCATGGAAGAGGTCAATCCCACCCAAGCTAACCGCACCGAGGGTGTCTCCGTGATAAGCCTCAGAGAGGGTGATAAAGATCTTTCTCTTTTCTCCCTTGTTTCTCCAATACTGGTAGGCAAGCTTTATGGCAATTTCCACCGCCTCTGCACCGTCTTCGGAGTAAAAGACCTTGGTTAAGCATTTGGGAGAGATCTCCACCAACCTTTTGGCTAACAGAATAGCGGGCACGTTGGAACTGCCCAGCGTGGTGGTGTGGGCAACCTTTTTAAGCTGGTCTATTAGGGCTTGGTTTAGCTTTGGATGATTGTGTCCATGCACGTTGCACCAAAGGGAAGAGATGGCGTCTATAAACTTTCTACCCTTTACATCGTAAAGATAAACACCCTCTCCACTTTCAAAGATCAGGTTTTCTTCCTCCTTATAGACCTTCATCTGGGTGAAGGGATGCCAGAAGTATTCCTTATCCCACTGCTCCAAAATGCGCCAATCCATAAGAAAAGAATTTTACATTAAAGGCGTTCTTCTAAAAAGCTTTTAAGTATTATGTTGTCCTCGGTTTTCATCCTCCTCTGCAGGCACTCAAGGGCGTCTGCGGTTCCTATGTTCAAAAGGGCTTTTGCAATTTCAATAAGCTCAAAGGTGTCCCTGTCTTCAAAGAGCATTCTGCAGAGCTTAGGCATCGCACCTTGCGTTTTTCTCCTGCCGAGCAATTCAATAACAAACATTCTGCTTTGTGTTATAGGACAATCAAGGGCAAGAATTAGCTTTTGGTCGTAATCTAAGGAACTAAAGCCCTTGAGGTTCGCACCGCAATGAGGACAGACTTCGTCTCTCTCATCTACCTCACCCCAACAGTAAGGACAAAACCAACGAACCATAGGGTATCATGGAATATATCTTAAGCCTTTCCCTATAGCGTGAATGTATAACACAAAAAGGGAGCAAGGGGTTATAATTTTTCTCGTGCGTATTAGAATTGCCCACAGCCCAGATTCGGACGATGCCTTTATGTTCTATCCTCTCACTGCGGGGGTCATAGACACGGAAGGTTTAGAGATAGAGCACGTTTTGGCGGATATTGAAACCCTCAATCAACGTGCCCTAGAAGGAACATATGAAGTTTCTGCGGTTTCTTTTCATGCATACCCATACATAGCGGATAAATACCTAGTGCTTCCGAGCGGTGGTAGTGTGGGGGATGGCTACGGTCCCTTGGTTGTGGCAAAGGAGGAGTTAAAGAGCCTGAAAGGAGAAAAGGTCGCAGTGCCGGGGAAATTGACCACTGCCTACTTGGTTTTAAAGCTTTACGAGCCGGACTTTGAGCCGGTGGTTATGCCCTTTGACAAAGTGCTTGATGCGGTGCTTTCTGGAGAGGTAAAGGCGGGCTTGGTGATCCACGAAGGGCAACTGAGCTACAAAGATAAGGGACTAAATAAGGTGGTTGATTTGGGTGAGTGGTGGAAGGAAAGTTTTGGTTTGCCTCTGCCCTTGGGTAGCAATGTGGTTAGGAAGGACTTGGGAAAGGAGATCATCCAAAAGCTACAAGGGCTTATGAGAAAGAGCGTAGAGTACGCCTTGTCCCATCCGGAGGAAGCCCTAAAGTACGCAAGAGAGTATGCAAGGGACATAAAAGAAGACACAGAAAAAACAAAAAAATTTGTAAGCATGTATGTGAATGAGAGGACAATAGATTACGGAGAGGATGGCAGGAGGGCGGTGAGGCTACTTTTGAGCCTTGGCTACCAAAGGGGGATTATAGAGGTTCCTCCACCAGAGGTGATATTTTCCGATGAGGTTTAAATTTTAAAGAATGCCCATAGACCAACTTGGAAGAGAGCTAAAGGACCTGCGAGTATCGGTAACAGATCGGTGCAACTTCAGATGTCAGTTTTGTATGCCGGAGGGGGAAAACTATGAGTTTTTCAGAAGGGAAGAAATTTTGAGTTTTGAAGAGATCGCAAGGGTGGTGCGTATAGTCAAAGGGCTTGGAGTTAAAAAGGTAAGGCTTACCGGCGGAGAGCCACTCCTCAGAAGACATTTAGAAAGATTAGTAGCCTTCATAAACCAAGAGGTGGAAGACATTGCCCTTACCACCAACGGCTTTTTGCTGAAGGACAAGGTCCAAGATTTAGCTTTGGCAGGGTTAAAGAGAATAACTGTGAGCCTTCCTTCTTTGAGGGACCAGACCCTTTCTAAGCTTGTGGGAAGGGATGTTAAGGTGGGTCAGATTTTAGAGGGCATACACAGGAGCTTGGGGCTTGGGCTTTCGGTCAAGGTCAATGTATGCGTGGTGAGGGATATAAACGACGATGAAATCTTAGACTTTATAGAGTTTTTCAGACCCTTGGGGGTGGAGGTTAGGTTTATAGAGTTTATGGATGTGGGAACTTTAAACGGGTGGTCCCTGGAACGGGTCTTTTCTGCCAAGGATATTATCAACACCATCTCCCAAAGGTACAGAGTAAAACCCATCGGAAGGCAAAAGAGGGGAGAAACTGCAGAAAGGTTTATGCTGGAGGACGGCTACAAGTTTGGGGTAATAGCGTCTGTAACACAGCCCTTCTGTGGAGAGTGCAACCGTTTAAGGCTAACCGCCGATGGCAAGCTTTTTACGTGCCTTTTTGCAAGCGACGGCTATGACCTGAAGAGCCTTCTGAGGGGCGGTGCAAAGGACGAGGAGATAAGGGATTTTATAGTGGCCATTTGGGAAAAAAGAAAGGACAGGTATTCAGAGGAAAGGCTTGAGCTTTTGAAAAAGGGCATAAAACCCAAAAAGGTGGAGATGTTTAAGTTAGGGGGATGAAAAAAGAAAAGACAGTCTTTGTCTGTCAGGAGTGCGGTTCCTCTTCCACCAAGTGGTTTGGAAGGTGTCCTTCTTGCGGTGCTTGGAACAGTATGGTTGAAGAGAGGGAAAGGGTTGCCACCAAGACCCTTGGTCCTGCCATGACCTACAAGCCCTTGCCCATGTGGGTGGAGGAGGACCTAAAAAGGCTATCCGCGGGCTTTGAACAGATGGACTTAGCCTTGGGAGGAGGGCTTGTAAAGGGGCAGGTTTTGTTGATCGCAGGGGAGCCGGGCATAGGAAAATCTACCCTGCTTTTGCAGTTGGCGGAAAAATACTCAAGGGCTTACGGAAAGGTGCTGTATGTATCGGGGGAAGAGTCAGGCAGTCAGATAGGAACGAGGGCAAAAAGGCTTAATGTGGAAGGGGAAAACCTCTACCTTTTGCCCGAGACTGAGCTTGAGTATATTTTGGAGACCATCCAAGAACTAAAGCCAAGCCTTTTGGTGGTAGATTCCATACAGACCATCCATTCTTCCCAGTTGGAATCTGCAGCCGGTTCGGTGGCACAGGTTAGGGAGTGTGCATACAAGCTGGCAGAGTTCTGCAAAAGAAGGGACATCCCACTGTTCATAGTAGGACAGATAACCAAGGAGGGGAGCATTGCAGGTCCGAAGGTTCTGGAACATTTGGTGGATACAGTCCTTTATTTTGAAGGAGAAAGGTTCAGCTTTTACCGAGTTTTAAAGGTGGTAAAGAATCGCTTTGGTGCAAGTGGGGAGGTGGTGGTTTTTAAGATGACGGAAAGGGGATTGGAGGAGGTGCCCGAGCCCTCAGCCCTATTTTTGCAAGAGAGAAGGGCAAGCCCGGGCAGTGTAGTATTTCCTCACACGGAGGGCAACAAGCCTGTGCTTTTGGAGGTGCAAGCTTTAGTCATAGACGCCCTATACACAACACCTCAGAGAAGGACCCAGGGCTATGACATAAACCGCCTTGCCCTTATCCTTGCGGTCCTTGAGAAGGAGGCTAAAATATTCACAAGGGATAAAGATGTCTTTGTTAACGTGGTGGGGGGTATGCAGATCGTGGAGCCTGCGGGGGACCTGGCAGTGGCCTTAGCCATAGCATCCTCCGTGAAAGGAAAAGAGCTGGGGGATGTGGTGGTTTTTGGAGAGCTGGGCTTGGGTGGAGAGGTCAGGGCGGTGCATTTTCCGGAGATGAGACTAAAAGAGGGCAAACGCTTTGGCTTTAAAAGGGCAATGGTTCCAAAGGGCAACATCCTTGAGATGGATGATATGGAAATATACGCAGTTTCCCACATAAAAGAAGCCCTGGAGCTTTTGCTATGAAGGTGCTTTTGGTGGAGGATGACCGGCTCTTGGGGGAGAGCCTAACAGAATACTTGCAGTCGGAGGGATTTATTACAGATTGGGTGTATGACCCAAGGGAGGTTATGGACCTCTTGGAGGTATCCCGCTACGATGTGATCGTTCTTGACCTGATGATGCCGCACATAGGGGGTGAGGAGCTTATAAAGGCTATCAGAGAAAAGGACAAAGAAACTCCCATCCTTGTTCTTACTGCCAAGCAAAGGCTTGAAGACAAACGCACCTGCTTTGAGCTTGGGGCGGATGACTATCTAACAAAGCCCTTTGAAATGGAGGAGCTAACCTTGAGGCTGAAAGCCCTATACAGAAGGAAAAACCCGCAGGATGTGGTGGTTATTGACGAAGTGGAGGTCTGCTTTAGCAAAGAGATGGTAAAGGTGAAAGGAAAGCCAATTTCTTTGAGCAAAAAGGACTGGCTTGTTTTGAAGTTTTTGGTAGAAAACAGGGGACGCTTTGTCTCCCAAGAAGAGATCCTTAACTATGCGTGGGGTGACGAACCGGTTGGGGAAGATGTAGTGAGGGCACACATAAAGAACCTTAGAAAGTTGCTACCGGAGGGGTTTATAAAGACCATGAAAGGAAGGGGATACCAGGTTGGGTGAAAGGCTAAAGCTTATGCTAATTTTCCTTTCCCTGATCACCGTCGGCTTTATAGCCTTGAACGTTCTTATGTTTTTTGAACTAAAAAGAACAGTAGAGGAAGGCATCTACTTTAGGGCATACTCCCATTATCTTCTCTACACCATAAGCAAGAACCACAGAGGGGATGAAAACTTTTTTGTCTCGGAGCAAATTCCAACGGGCTTTTCCTTTTCCTTTAGGGACCCTTCCGACCCTTCTAAAAACGTCTATGTGGCTGTGAGGGAAGAGTATTTAACGGAGAGCATAAAGCCGAGCCTAAAGAGATTATTCTTTTTTCAGTTTTTGCTGATTTTTTCCTTAATTTTGGTCTATCAGTTGGCTTTGGACAGACTTTGGAAAGATGTAGAAGAGGGCAGGGAGTTTGGCAGGTTTTTAGTAAAGTCTATAAGCCACAAGCTTGGGAACTTTCTGGCGGTTCAAAAGACGAACCTGAGCCTTCTGCAAAAAAACAACTCTCCTCAAGCCTTGGGTAGGATACAAAGAAGTATAAAGAGGCTTGAGAAGGACGTTAGCTTGATCCTCAGGTTATCGGAGGAGGAGCTAAAGCCTGTCAAGGTTTGGGTGGATTTCTGGAGTGTTCTGGAGAACGTGCTTAGCCTCTTTGAGGAGGAAATAAGGGGAAAAAAGTTTATCTTCAGGAAAGGAAAAGATCTTTACCTGCGTACGGACGAACGAATTCTGGAGGACGTGCTTTATAACCTCCTTAGCAACGCCATAAAGTATTCAAAGAGCTTTGTCCATCTGAGGGTATCTGTAGGCAAGGACCGAGTGCTCTTCAGCGTGAGAAATGACTTTGTGGAGGACGCCAAAGGAGGCATGGGCTTGGGGCTAAGGCTTTTGGAAAGGCACGCCCAAAGGATGGACAGTGAGTTATTTATCCGCATAAAAAAGCACTACACCGCCCACCTTTGCTTTGGGGAGTTTAGATTATAATCTTTGTATGAACTTTATCAGGGTTCAGCTCATCTATCCGGAGGACAAGGTAAAGGAACCCTTGCTTTGTGCCCTGTGTAAGAACTTTGATGTGGTGGTGAACATAAGGACCGCAAAGGTGTCAAAGGATACGGGTATTCTAACCGTTGAAATTGATGGAGAGGCAGAGGAAATAGACAGGGCAATAAAGTTCTTGGAAGAGAAAGGGGTAATAGTCCAGCCCATAGAGGGGCAGATATTCATAGAATGAAGGTCTCCCAACTTGGCGAGTTTGGGCTCATAGAGCATCTGAAAAGCCGGTTTTCCCTTGAAGAGGTGGGAGACGACACTGCCTGTGTGAAGGTGGGGGAGAGCCTTTTACTTTTGAGCTGTGATGCCCTCTTGGAGGGGAGGCACTTTTTAGGTTCTTATCCTATGTCCGCGGTAGGTTGGAAGGGGGTAAGCGCCTGCGTGAGCGACCTCATAGCCAACGGCGGAAAGCCTCTTTATTTGCTGATTACCCTTCTTTTGCCCGACGTGGAGTTAAAAAAGGTGGATGAGCTTTATGATGGTATCACGAAGGCTTGTGAGTTTTACGGTGTAAAGCTCGTGGGTGGCAATGTGGTCAAATCGGAACGCCTTGGCATAGACTTTTTTGGGGTGGGCTTGGCGGAAAGGTTTGTAGGAAGAGGCAGTGCCAAGGTGGGGGATGGTATTTTTGTAAGTGGCACCTTGGGGGATGCCCTTGCGGGTTTGGAGCTGATTTTGATGGAAAAGAGACACTACGAAGACTTTGAGCTCAGGCTTATAGAAAGACACCTAAGACCTACCGCAAGGATAGATTACGTCGCACACATTTCCAAGTATGCCAACGCCAGCATGGACATAAGCGATGGGCTCTCTTCGGACATCCAACACATGGCAAAGAGAAGCGGTTTAAGGTTTTCTGTCCAGAAGGAAAAACTGCCACTTTCAAGGGAGTTGGTGGAGTATGCCAAAAGGCATGGCAAGGACCCATACAGCTATGCCCTAAGGGGCGGAGAGGACTATCAACTGCTTTTTACACACCCTCCCTCTAGGATAAACCCTTTTTTGGATATGACCCAAATAGGCACCGTGGAGGAGGGAGAGGGTGTGTTTTTGGACGGAGCTCCTTTGGAGGCACGGGGCTTTGACCACTTTAAATCCTAAAAGCAAGCTCCTTTTGGTGGAGGATGATAAAAGCGTAAGCCAGGCTTTGCGAACCATTCTTCTGGAAGAAGGCTACGAGGTGGGCATAGCAGAAAGCATAGCAAAAGCCAGGGAGTTAATTCAGAGGGAGTATTTTCATGGAGTTCTTTTGGACCTTTGGCTACCGGATGGCAACGGCTTGGACTTTATAAGGGAACTGAGGGAACAACTGCCACTCTCTCCCATAATTGTGATCACCGGGCATGGAAAAACAGAACATGCGGTAAGGTCCATAAAGGAAGGTGCCTACGACTTTCTTGAAAAGCCCTTTTCTATGGAGAGACTGCTTTTAACACTAAAAAAAGCCTTAGAGCTCTCCTTTGGTGAGGAGGAAGGGGAGGAGATGGTAGGAACCAGCAGGGCAATAATGGCGGTCAAGGAGCTCATAAGGAAGGTAGCCAAAAGCGAACTCAGCGTGCTGATCCTCGGAGAGAGCGGTGTGGGAAAGGAGCTGGTAGCAAGGCAGGTGCATAGGCTCTCGGGTAGGAAGCGTTTTGTGGACCTAAACTGTGCTAACCTTTCCGATGAGCTCTTTGAGGCGGAGCTATTTGGTTACGAAAAGGGTGCCTTCACTTCTGCCCATTCAAGGAAGGAAGGAAAGTTGGAGCTTGCCCATGAGGGCACCCTATTTTTGGACGAGGTCGGAGACCTCAGCCCAAAGGCACAGGCAAAGCTACTTAGGGTTTTAGAGACCAAACAGTTCAGCCGGCTCGGTGGAAACCAAGTAATAACCTCCAACTTTCGGCTTATAAGCGCCTCCAACAAGGACCTAAAAGCCATGGTGGAGGAGGGAAGCTTTAGGGAGGACCTATACCACCGCATCGCGGGCGTGGTTATAGAGGTCCCACCCTTAAGGGAAAGAAAGGAGGACATTCATCTCTTGGTGGAATTCTTTTTGAAAAAATACCACTGCAAAAAGCACTTTACAGAAGAGAGCCTGAGACTTTTGAAATCCCACCGATGGAAGGGCAATGTAAGGGAGCTCAAAAACTTTGTGGAAAGGCTCTGCATACTTCACGACGGAGAGGAGGTCTCAAAGGCAGACGTGGAGAGATTTTTGGGTATAACATATCAAGAAGATCTGAGAGAACTCCTTGAAGAGAAGGACTTGAGAACCGCAAAGCAGAAATTTGAAAAACTCTTTATACAGAAAAAGCTCAGGGAATACAACGGAGATGTAAAAAAGGTGGCAGAGGTAATAGGCATAGACCTTTCCAACCTTTACAGAAAGCTAAAACTCTATGGGATAGAAGTATAATAAAACACTCCATGCGAGCCTTAATTTCTGTCTATTACAAAGAGGGTGTGGAGGAGCTGGCAAAGGCTTTACAGGAGCTTGGCTATGAAATCGTATCCTCTTCAAGCACAGCAAAATACCTCAGGGAAAGAGGGCTAAAGGTAAGGGAGATAGAACAGATCACAAACTTTCCCGAAGTATTCGGTGGAAGGGTAAAGACTTTGCATCCTTTCATTCATGGTGGAATACTCATGAGGGATTGGGTGGAAGAGGATAAAAGACAGGCTAAGGAGCTTGGAATAGAGCCCATAGATGTGGTAGTGGTAAATCTTTATCCCTTTGAGGAAAAGCTCGGAGAAGGCTTGGAAGAAAGGGAGCTCATGGAGTTTGTGGATATTGGGGGTCCCGCCTTGATAAGGGCAAGCGCCAAGAACTTTTACAGGGTCTTGGTGGTCTGTGACCCTGCAGACTACCTCTGGGTTGCCCAAAAACTCAGAGAAAAAAGCCTTACCTTGGAAGACAGAAAATACCTGGCGGTAAAAGCCTTTTCCTTGACCGCCTATTACGATGCCTTGCTCTCCACCGCCCTGGCAGACCTGTTTGGCATTTCTGAGATGTTTTCACATATGGCAACTCCCTTAAAGCTTGTAAAGGGTCTAAGGTATGGAGAAAACCCTCATCAAAAGGGATGGCTCTTTAGCGATCCTTTGGAAAGCCTTGGGATTGCCAACTCGGAGGTCCTGCAAGGAAAGGATATGTCCTTTAACAATTACCTGGACGCGGACTCCGCTTTAAAGCTTGTCTTTCAGTTTGAAAAGCCCGCCTGCGTGGTCGTAAAGCACAACAACCCTTGCGGAACCGCCTTGGGAGAGCATCCCTCAGAAGCCTTTTTGAAGGCAAAAGAGGCAGACCCAGAGTCCGCCTTTGGTGGCATTGTAGCCTTTAACTGCAAAGTGGATGAGGAATGTGCCAAGCTTTTGACGGAGATGTTCTTGGAGGTGGTGGTTGCCCCTGAGTATGAGCCAAAAGCCCTTGAGATTCTAAGCACAAAAAAGAACCTTAGGGTAATCCGCAGTTTGGGATTTTCCTACTACTGGGACATAAAAAAGGTCTCTGGTGGCTATCTTTTGCAGGAGGAGGACGCTACAAACTGGGAAAGGTGGGAGGTGGTAAGCAAAAGGGCACCCACTGAGAGGGAAGTAAAGGATCTGGAGTTTGCCTTTAAGGTGTGTAAGTTTGCCAAGTCTAACGCAGTGGTCCTTGCAAAAAATGGGCAGACCTTGGGAATAGGCACGGGCAACACCTCAAGGGTGGATAGTCTGAGGTGCGCCATCGCAAAGGCCAAAAGGTTCGGCTTTGACCTAAAGGGCGCAGTCATGGCTTCGGAGGCCTTCTTGCCCTTCAGGGACAGCGTGGATATCTGTGCCCAGGAGGGTATAACCGCCATAGTTCAACCCGGTGGAAGTATAAGGGACAAGGAGGTCATATCCGCCTGCGACGAGCATGGGATAGCCCTAATATTCACAAGAACCAGACACTTCAGGCACTGATTAAGGAATACCAGAGCAACAACCCATCGTAATAGCCCAGAAGGTCCTCACAAGCCCTCTCGGGGTGTGGCATCAAACCAAAGACATTAAAGGTTTCGTTGCAAACGCCCGCAATGTTGCCCACAGAACCGTTCGGGTTGGCTTCTTTTGTTATAGAGCCGTCCTCCTCACAGTATCTAAAGAGAATCTGTCCCCTCTCTTCCAACCGTTTTAACTCATCCTCCGGCACATAAAACCTTCCCTCTCCATGGGCTATGGGCATTCGGATAACTTCCCCCTTTTCTAACTTTTTTGTGAAGGGGGTTGAACTGTTTTCCACCCTCAAATAAACATCCTTGCAAACAAACCTCAGATTTTCGTTCCTAAGCAGGGCACCCGGCAGGAGGTGAAGCTCGGTGAGAATTTGAAAGCCGTTGCATATCCCCACCACAAAGCCACCCTTTTGGGCAAAATCCATTAGAGCCTTTGCGATGGGTGTTTTACTTGCCAGCGCGCCAGCCCTAAGGTAATCTCCAAAGGAAAAGCCCCCGGGGAGAACCACGCAGTCTATGTTCTGTATCTTGGTCTCCCTAAAGTCCAGGAACCTAACCTCCGCCCCCACCACATCCCTGAGCACATAGTAAGTGTCGTAATCACAGTTGGAACCCGGAAAAACACAAACACCAAACTTCATTCTATTACATACTCCTCTATGAGAGGGTTGTATAGGAACTTTTCCACCATCTCTTTAACTTGGGATGGGTCATCCACCTCTAACTCAACTACCTTGCCTACCCTTACACTCTTAACCTTGTATCCGTTATCCTCAAGGATCTCCTTTACCGCCCTCCCCTCCGGGTCCAAAAGCCCCTCCTTGGGAGTGATCAGAACCCTAACTCGCATAGCCTATATTATAATGCTTCTTGATGTTTTTACTGCTTTTGCTTTTGCCCCTTAGCCTACTTGCCAAAGAGCTAACCCTGTGCTACAAAGCATACTATGGGTTTTTTCCCGTAGCCCAAACATGTATAACCTACAAATTGCAGGGAGAAGACCTTGTAGTTTCCAGCTACGCCAAAACTATAAACGTGGGAGGGCTCGTAAAAAGGGTGTACAACTATGGATATGCGGTAATATCTGCAAAGAACCTAACACCCAAAGAGTTCTTCTACCATCAAGAGGAGGGCGAGTTTAAAAGAAAACAGCACTACATCTTTAGGAACTCTAAGGTCTATGTAAAGGAAACCCACTATGTGGAGCTAACAGACAAGGTGGAAAGGGAGGAGGAAAGGGTCTATCCCTTTGAGGGCTACGCAGACCCATACACCGCAAGCCTTGTGCTCTACAAAAACTCTATCCAAAATGGCGAAGGCGTCATAAAGATGTTCTACGACGACAGAAAGTATCACATACCCTACAAGGTGGTGGGAGAGGAGGAAATTAAAGTGCCCGCGGGCAACTACTACGCAAGGGTTGTGGATGTGAGCCCAAATGTGGAAACAAAAGGGCTACTGCGACCAAAGGGAAGATGGAAGCTCTGGATAGAAAAGGACAACCTTCTCCCCGTGAGGATGCAACTCTTCTTTGTTTTAGGGAGCGTCCGAGCCCTCTTGGAGGAAGTTAAAGGAGACCGGGAGCTCCTAAGGAAAGTCCTTTTGGGGCAAGGTTGATGGAAGTCAAGCACGCAATAATCCTTGGTTTTGTGGAAGGGCTCACTGAATTTTTGCCCGTATCTTCCACCGGACATCTCATATTGGTTGCCCACCTTTTGGGACTTGACCATTCGGAATTCACAAAGAGCTTTGAGATCTCCATCCAACTGGGTGCCATCCTTGCGGTGGCAGTTCTCTATTTTGGAACTCTATTTAGGGACTTAGAAACTTGGAAGAGAATAATAGTAGCCTTTTTGCCCACTGGACTGCTGGGATTTTCCCTTTACAGGTTTATTAAGGGCTACCTTATAGGAAACGACCTGGTGGTGGTGGTTAGCTTGGTGTTGGGTGGAGTTTTTCTACTCTTTGCGGACAGGTTCTGTGAAAGGTTTTGCTATCTTCAGAACATCAGAGAGCTACCTCTAAAAAAGGCTTTTGTAATAGGCTTATTTCAGTCTTTGGCTATGGTTCCGGGAGTTTCCAGAAGTGCCAGCACTATCATCGGTGGTATGCTAATGGGATTAAACAGAAAGCGGTCCGCGGAGTTTTCATTTCTGTTGGCGGTCCCCACCATGCTGATCGCCACGAGCTATGACCTTTATAAATCCCACTCTCAATTTACAACCCAAGAGTTTCACCTTCTGGCACTGGGCTTTATCACATCCTTTTTAACCGCCCTGCTGTCTGTAAAGCTCTTTTTGAAGTTTATATCCACCCACAGCTTTTTACCCTTTGGCATCTATAGAATATTAGCTGGGCTTGCTTACGCCTACTTCTTTTTGGTTTAGGTCAACCCAAAGCCTCTTGCTGTGTATGTAATAGCATTCGGGCTCCTTTATCTGAAGATTTCTGAGCTTTTTGTATTCTTCTATGTTTTCAAGGAACCGCTTTAGGTGTTCCTCCGTATCAAAGTAGAGATAATTTTCACCACACCTCAGCACGAAATACTCCTGGTTTGGCTTTATGTATGCGGAACATACCACACATCTTGTGGTTTCCGAAGGCTTTGGTGGTGGAAGACTCTTTTTTTCCCTGTAGGCATAAAAGAAAACCAACCCGTTGATGAATATTACAATTGCCTCGTAAATTATGGCATGGGTGAAGGAAAGAATGCCCAACAGAAAGCTAAGCACAGTGGTGAATATGCCACCTACTGTTAGGAGGGCTATGAGAAAGATATACCTGAGCCGGGCACCCAAGAAGATAAGGGCTATCATGCAGGCGATACCTGCTGCCCTCAAAAGTCCTGCCAGTATGACCAATATATGTGAAAGCTCTTGCTCTTCCATGTTAAAAAGTGGGCTGGGCGGGAGTCGAACCCGCGACCCACGGATTAAGAGTCCGTTGCTCTGCCGGCTGAGCTACCAGCCCTGATATTTTTAATTATAATCCTTTCCTGATACCTCGGGTGAGAAATTCAGAAAAGCTGGAAAAACCTTTTGACGAAGAACCCTTAGTGGGCAGAGGTTTATAATACCCTCAAATCCCACTAAGGAGGTGTAAAAATGAATTACCTCAATAGTTTATACCAACAAGTCCTTTTGTCCATCTCTATAATCTTACCAGACTGCGAAAAGCAAGTAAAAGTAGGAAGACCGCCAAAAGTCTCAGA
>DAIRFT010000110.1:0-2035 GCA_036794885.1 Thermocrinis sp.
AGTGGGAATGAACATAGAACTAAGAAGAAAACTGTTTCACATATTTTCCATCCTCCTGTGGCTTTTGCCACTTTTTTTACTTCCAAAGCCTTTGCTTTTACTATTGTGCTTTTTGGTGATCCTTTTAAATCTTTCGCTGGTTTTTAAGTTGGGCAAAGACCGACTAAAGCCCATATACGATCTGATTTATTACTTTGAGAGGGAGAAGAACCTTGAAAAGCCATCCATTCAAGCCCTCTGGTTAAATTTGGGCGTATTTTTAAGCTTTCTTTTCTTTCCGAAAGAATGCAGTGCGGTGGGCGTGGTAATCACCGCAGTGGGAGACGGCTTTGCGGGCATAGTGGGCTACCACTTTGGAAAGACGAAGATAGGAAACAAAAGCCTGGAGGGTGCTTTGGCTTTCTTTGTTAGCACCAGCTTGATTCTTTTTCCCTTCCTTGGTCCAAAGGCTTTCTTGGTAGCCCTTGCGGGCACATTGGTGGAACTTTTTTCCAAAAGGATTGACGATAACTTTTTGCTTCCCTTGGTGGGTAGCTTGGTCGCCTGTCTTTAAGGGTTCAAAGAATGACGGATGGTAGCTTATTCAGGAGTATATTGTTAATATAATTATCATTATGTTAACACTCCTCCCATACCATCCCTTGACATTTCTGACAACAATTTGCTATCATTTATATCAAGTATCAAATCTTTAAAAGGAGGGTATCATGGATACTGTCAAAATAAAGGCAAGTGAATATGCAAATTTGACAGGAGTGTCCTTGAACACGGTCAAGAACCGAATAAAGGCAGGGGTGCTTCCCGGTGAAAAGGGGGAGGACGGCATATGGTATGTTCTTTTAAACAGGGAGGAGTATGAGTTTTTAACCCAGAAGGAGGAAGAGAGGTCTAAGCAAGAGGCCAACCTTTCCTCCAACTTGGAAAAGCTAAAGGCGGGCTTTGAAGGAAGCCTGATAGCCACCTACTTAGAGATGCTTATGCAAAAGGATAGACAAAGGGAAGAGCTCTTTCACGAGCTTTCCAGCCTATACACCCTTCTGGCGGTAAAGGAGAAGGAAATAGAACTTCTAAAGAGGACTTTGGAGGATCGTGAGAAGCAAAGGACCTTGGCGGAAGAGCTAAGGAAGGAACTCAAGGACAAGGAGAAAGAGGTCCACAAATTGGAAGGAAAGCTCAAGGAGAAGGAGCTTGAACTGGCACAGAAGGATATAGAAATCCAAAAGCTACTTTTGGAAAAAGAAAGGGAGATGCTCTCCTTGAGGCTTGAGCTTGAACAGTGTAAAAAGCAGAGGGAGACAGAGTGAGTCTTATCCAGTTATGTTGAACATATACGAGGGCTCTTTCCGAGCTATTCGTTAAAATAAAAAATCATGGAATTTGAACCGGTTATAGGGCTTGAGATCCACGTGCAATTGGACACCCAAACCAAAATGTTCTGCCCGTGCCCTGTAGAGTTTGGGGCAGAGCCCAATAGCCTTGTGTGTCCTGTATGCCTTGGTCTGCCCGGTAGTCTTCCCGTGGTCAATAAGAGGGCTGTTGAATACGCCGTAAGGGCAGCTTTAGCCCTCAATTGCAAGGTGCATACCTTTTCTATCTTTGCCCGAAAGAACTACTTTTATCCGGACCTGCCAAAGGGATATCAAATATCCCAGTATGAACAGCCCTTGGCTACAGATGGATGGGTGGAGGTCAACCGCAAAAAAATTCGCATAAGAAGACTACACTTAGAAGAAGATGCGGGTAAAAACATTCACGAGGGCAACAAAACTTACATAGACCTAAACAGGGCTGGCACGCCACTTATAGAGATCGTTACTGAACCAGACATAGACTCTTCGGAGCTTGCAAGGGAATTTTTGGAGACCCTCCGGAATATACTCCGGTATGCGGGCGTCTCTAAGGCAGATATGGAAAAGGGACAGCTAAGGTGCGACATAAACCTTTCCCTAAGACCTAAGGGCACAAATCAGCTTGGCACAAAGGTAGAAATAAAGAATGTGAATTCCTTTAAGTTTGTTCAAAAGGCAATAGAGAG
>DAIRFT010000111.1:0-2004 GCA_036794885.1 Thermocrinis sp.
CTGAGACCAAACCTAAAGTTTCCCTCTGCGTATCGGTTAAACTCCTCATCGCTAACCTCAAGGGCAAACTTCCAAAAGTTTAGATTTTTATCGTCAAAGCGGTGTAAGTTTTCAAGAAAGGTCTTTTTAAGCTCTTCCTTCGAAAAAGCCATTAAGAGTTCCACGGGGTTGTGATACATCATTGCCCTTATGAGAAGCTCCTCTTCGTCTTGCGTCCTGTCCCATGCGTATCTTTCAAGGATGGCTTTTCTTTCAGAGGACATCACAAAAAATAGTTTAACGCCCAAATTTTTCCCTCACTATGGCTATGTCTCTCTCTATCTGTTTTATTAGCTCATCCTTCAAGGAGAACTTTTTTTCTTCTCTCAAAAAGCTCAAAAATTCCACTTTTAGCCTTTCTCCGCGAAGGTTTCCCTCAAAGTCCAATATATGAACTTCTAAAACCTTTGCCTTTCCGTCAAAGGTGGGTCTAAAGCCGTAGTTGGCTACTCCCAAAAATTGCTCGTTCACCCTGACCGCATAAACACCCTCCTTTAAACACAGGTTTTCCGAAGGTCCCAAATTGGCGGTAGGGTAGCCAAGGGAACTGCCCCTGCCGGAACCTCTGACTACTTTTCTCTTGACCCAATAATTTTCTCCAAGATATTCACTGGCTTCCTCCAACCTTCCGCTGTGCAAAAGCCTCCTTATGTATGTGCTACTTATTATGTGCCCGTTTTTGTAAAAAGGCTCTGCAGTTTCCACTTCAAAGCCAAGCCTTTGCCCCATTTCCTTTGCCAACTCCACCTCTCCTTCCCTTCTGTAGCCAAACCTCCAGTCATACCCCACAAGAAGATACCTACACCTTAGCCTTTCAAAAAGCACATGCTTTAAGAAGTCCTCTGCCCTGATGCGGGAAAATTCTCTGTCAAAGTTTATAAAAACCGCCCTGTCTATGCCAAGCCTTAGTATTCTTTCAGCCCTTTCCAGGGGGTCCGTAAGCTCGCAGGGTTGCTGTCCTGGAGAGAGAACCTTTGAGGGATGGGGATAAAAGCTCAGAACACAGCCCTTTAGTCCTCTCCTTTGGGCACTTTCTATTATCTTCTTTAAAAGATACTGATGTCCAAGATGGACACCGTCAAATACACCCACCGTTATGGCATGTTCCTCTTTTAGCCATTCGTAGCAGGGAAGATCCTTCAGGCATTTAGAATTTACCCTGAGGGACACTACCTTTTCCATAGCCTAAGGACCTTCTCCCAAAAGCTAACCTCCTGACTTACCTCAACCCTCTCTTCCACTATGAACCTGTCAAGGTAGTCATCCAAAAGGGTAAATCGGTCGCAAACCTTTCTGAGAAGATAGGAACTTGTGCTTTTAAAGGAGGCATTTTCTACCCTTTTGCCCAAGCCCTGAATTTCCTCCACCGTGTAGGAAAAATCGCTGTCGCCCGTTACCAGTATGGCAGTATCGTATGCGTTTTTGTATGCCAAACTCAGCATATCCGTAGCTAACATAATATCCACTTCCTTTTCCAAAAACTCTCCACTTGGAAGCCTTCTCAGTCGGGCGGTCTTTACCTTCAGACCCTCCAAGGCTAACTCCTCCAAAAAACGCTTTTGCCTGAGAAAGCTCTCCCATTCGGGGGAGTTTTTCTTTAGATCCTTCTCTTGGGGCACCGCACCATAAAAGTAAGCCCTAATAAGCCTTCTTTCTTCAACCAAAAAGCCCACCAGCCTGCTGTAATCTATCTTTATGTTCAAGGACCTTATGGCATGAAAGATATTTGAACCATCTATAAACACAATTACCCTTTCTATCATAAAGGAAAGTTTATATCTTCCACCTTAGAAGTGCTCCCACGCCATCAAACTTCTTCTGAAGGTCTTCCCTGACTATTACCTCCACAACCGCCCTTTCTTCCAAGGCAAGCTCTACCACATCCCTAAGGGCTTCCTTCAAACTATTCATAAACCTTCCTCCTTAAAAATCCATGGGATTTGGTCTAAACTTTCTATATTATAA
>DAIRFT010000112.1:0-2000 GCA_036794885.1 Thermocrinis sp.
CATTGCCCCTCTAAAAGCTTTTGCCATTCTACGGGGAGCTCAAGCCCCTCAAACTCCACCTTTGGAACGCCTATCCTCTGCCTGAGTTTCTCCTGAACCCTCAAAAGTTCCAAGGCAGAGGACTGTCCAAAGTAGAGGGCGTCCATAAAGGTTTCCTCATCCACCTCCTTGGCACCGCCCTCCACCATCACAATGGCAGACTCAGAGCAAGCTATGATAACTTCCAATTCCGCCCTCTGTCTTTCTTCGTAGGTGGGATTTACCACAAAGTTGCCATCCACCCTGCAAACTCTGAGCCCCACAATGGGTCCATCAAAGGGAACGCGGGAAATATGCAAGGCAGCACTGGCACCGGTTATAGCCAGCACATCGGGGTCATACTTGTCGTCTGCGGAAAGGGTAAGGGCTGTGATCACCACCTCGTAAGGAAAGCCCTCGGGCAGTAATGGTCTTATGGGGCGGTCTATAACCCGAGAGACCAGGACCTCCCTATCGGTGGGTTTGCCTTCCCTCTTTACAAAACCCCCGGGGATTTTACCCCAGGCGGAGGATTGCTCCCGGTAATCCACCGTAAGGGGAACAAAGTCAATGTTCTGAATGGGGTTCTCGGACATAACCACCGCTACCAAAACCGCCGTATCCCCCTGCCGGACTACCACCGCCCCGTCCGATAGCTTGGCGTAATGCCCCGTTTCTATAATTATTGGGTCCTTGTCTCCAAGCTTAGCCTCTATCCTCTCCATCACTTAACCTTCAGACCGAGCTTATTGATCACCTCCAAATACTTTTGGTAATTCTTTTCTCTGAGATACTCCAAATGCTTCCTTCTTGCGTGGATCATAGCAATGAGCCCTCTCCTTGAGTGTATGTCCTTTTTGTGTTTTTTGAGGTGCTCCGTTAGCCTGTTGATCTTCTCGGTAAGTATGGCTATCTGCACCTCCGGAGAGCCCGTATCCTTTTCGTGCCTCCTGTGCTCTTGTATGATCCTTTCCTTAACTTCCTTCGGAAGAGCCATACCAATTACCTCCTTTTGAATAACCTGTAAGTAGTATATTATACCATCAATCTATCCAGTAGTTTGGTGCCTCTTTGGTAATGACCACATCGTGCACATGGGATTCTTTGTATCCTGCCCAAGTGATACGCACCAGCTTTGCTTTTTGTCTTAGTTCTTGTAGGTTTCCTGCACCCAAATAGCCCATACCGGACCTCAAACCTCCCACCAGTTGGAAGATCACATCCGAGAGCCTTCCCCTGTATGGAACCCTTCCCTCTATACCCTCTGGCACGAACTTTTCCATCTTTTCCTGTCCGTATCTGTCCGCAGACATCCTACCCATCATAGCCCCCAAGGAGCCCATTCCCCTGTAGGCTTTGTATGCCCTGCCCTGATAGTATATGACCTCGCCCGGAGCTTCTTCCGTGCCCGCGAGCAAGTTTCCAAGCATTACCGCACTGGCACCTACCGCCAGGGCTTTTACAATATCTCCCGAATACCTTATGCCACCGTCTGCGATAATGGGAATTCCATATTTCTTTGCCACTTTGTAGGCGAGCATTATGGCAGTGACCTGAGGAACGCCCACGCCGGCGACGATCCTGGTGGTGCATATAGAACCGGGTCCTACTCCCACCTTGACTGCATCCGCACCCGCCTTTATGAGGTCTTCAACCGCCTCTCCCGTTGCCACATTGCCTGCGACCACATCCACCTGTGGATGTTCAGACTTTATCATCTCCACCGTTTGCAGAACCCTCTTTGAATGCCCATGGGCGGTATCCACCACGATCACATCCACACCCGCAGAAACCAAGGCGGAGACCCTGTCCTTTGTATCCTCCCCTGTGCCAACCGCAGCCCCCACCCGGAGCCTTCCGAACTCATCCTTGCATGCGTTGGGGTATTTTTGCCTCTTTACTATGTCCTTTAGGGTTATTAGCCCCACCAGTCTTCCCTCTTTATCCACGATGGGAAGCTTTTCTATTTTGTGTCTGTGTAA
>DAIRFT010000113.1:0-1978 GCA_036794885.1 Thermocrinis sp.
TACACCGACAATATAGAGGAGCTTGTAAGGAAGAGCCTTTCGCCAGCACCTGTGGTGGATATGAGAATTGACCCAAACCAAAAGAGGGTTGAGGTAGCGGTGCCAAGGGAAAAGCTCTCCTCTGCCATAGGAAAAAGGGGCGTCAATGTAAAACTGGCAAACCGAATAACGGGATGGTATATTGATGTAATGTCGGAAGAGGATTTCAAAAAGCTCTCCCAACTAAGCTAATATGGGTTTAGACCTGTTTGTCCAAAAGCTTGTGTATGGTGGTTATGGACTTGGGTCCGCTAAGGGTAAAAAGTTCTTTGTCCGATACGCTGCACCAAAAGAACTGGTGGAGGTGGAAATTCTAAGGGAAAAGAAGGACTACATGGAGGCGGTGGTAAAGACTGTAAAGATAGGCTCTCAATGGAGAAGAACGCCTCCTTGCAAATATTACACCCACTGCGGTGGCTGTCAGTGGCAGCATATAGAATATCAAGAGCAGCTTAGGGCAAAGGGAGACATACTCTTAGAATCCTTGGAGAGGATCGGAAAAATAGAACTGGGTTCTGTTAGCGGAGTCCTTGGTTCCAAAGGGGAGTTTGGCTACAGAACGAGGGTTCAGTTTAAGATAAGGGATGGGCGTTTGGGCTTCTTTGCTTGGGGCAGTGGGGAGCTGGTGCCCATCGAAGAGTGCCTTTTGGCACATCCAAAGATCAACCAGCTGATACCCTCCCTGAAAGAAACTGCAAAATTGGTCAATGACCTTCAGGAAGTCCATGTTTTTTACTCACCCCAGGAGGATGAATTCCTTTTAAAGCTCATAACCATAAGCCCTATGGAAACTCAAAAACTGAGAAAGCTGAAAGAACATATCCTGCCTAAAGAGGTGGTGGGCTTGGGCAACTACACTCTGCTCGGTGGAAAGCTCATTAAAAGGGCGGTGGTGGGAAGAGAATGGACCTTTGTTAGGAGCGGGAGGTTTGTCCTCAGAGTTAGCAACGATTCTTTCTTTCAGGTAAATCATACCCTCTATGAGGATTTTCCCAAATTGGTGGCGGAGGAAGAGAGGGTAAAGAGGGTTCTTGAGCTTCATAGCGGTGTGGGTTTTTTCAGCTTTTGGCTTTCAGAGACTTGCGAGTTTCTTTTTGGCTCTGATGCCAATCAGAGTGCGGTCAAGGATGCCATATATAATGCCAAGCTAAACCAAGTTTCCAATGTTTCCTTTGCCCACGAGAAGGCTATAGACACCCTTAAAAACCATGCGGGAGAGGTCATAGACCTTTTGGTTCTAGACCCTCCAAGGGAGGGGCTCTCGGAGGGCGAGGCAAAGCTCATCGTCCAAAACAAACCCAAAAGGATCATATACATATCCTGCAATCCCACCACCTTGGCAAGGGACCTAAAGGTTTTAACCTCCGGTGGATATAAAATAGAGGGCGTGCATTTGGTGGATAACTTCCCTCAAACCTATCACATAGAGTCTGTGGTTAAACTAACTATTTAGGGGGTTCTACTATGGGTAAAGTGTTGGTGCTTTATGATTCAAGCACTGGAAACACGGAAAAGATGGCATACCTTGTGGCGGAGGGTGCAAAAAGGGTGGAAGGTATTGAGGTGAGGATCAAGAAGGTGGATGATGCTACAAAAGAGGATGTGCTTTGGACGGATGGGTTGGCGGTGGGCTCTCCTACCAACATGGGAATAATCTCTTGGAAGCTTAAAAGGTTCTTTGACGAGGAGTTAAGAGAGCTCTGGGGTGAAATTGACGGGAAAATAGCCTGTGCCTTTTCCTCCTCCGGTGGATGGGGTGGAGGAAACGAAGTTGCCTGTATGTCCATTCTGACGGTTCTTATGAACTTTGGCTTTTTGGTCTTTGGGGTAACGGACTATGTGGGTAAAAAATTTACACTGCACTACGGTGCGGTTGTTGCTGGTGAGCCTCGCTCCGAGGAGGAGAAGGAAGCTTGCAGACGCCTTGGAGAGAGATTAG
>DAIRFT010000114.1:0-1956 GCA_036794885.1 Thermocrinis sp.
CTGTTTGGGAGACACATAGTCCGGCGCACCCGTTAGGGGGCATATACCCTTTTGGGTTTTTGGAAAGGCGATCACATCCCTTATGGAGTCCAACCCACGCATTATGGCAAGCAGACGGTCCAAGCCTATGGCAAGACCCCCATGGGGCGGTGCTCCAAAGCTCAAAGCCCTCAAGAGAAAGCCAAACTTCTCCTCCGCCTCCAAGGGAGATATGTTTAAAAGTTTAAAGACCAGCTCCTGAAGGTCTTTGCGATGGATCCGAACGGAACCACCACCCACTTCATAGCCGTTAATAACAAGGTCGTATGCCCTTGCCCTTACCGAATGCACAAGCCTTTTCTTTTCTTCCAAATCCTCCGTTTCCAGGGCTTTTTGTAAGATCGGAATATCCTCCTCCCTTGGAGAGGTAAAGGGATGGTGCAAAGACACAAACCTGCCCTCTTCTTCGTCCCACTCCATTAGGGGAAAATCTACCACCCAGAGGAAGTCAAAGCGGTCCTTTTGCTGAAGGTTAAAAGTTTTGGCAAGGTGAAGCCTTAAATTTCCAAGGATTTTATAAACCATCTCCCTTTTGTCTGCGGAGAACAGGATGGTGTCTCTGGGCTTTGCCTTTGTTCTCTCAAGGATACCCTTGATCTCTTCCTCTTTCAAAAACTTGGTTATAGGGGAGGTTAGCTTGTCCTCTTCAACCTTTATCCATGCCAAGCCCTTTGCCCCCAGAGATTGAACGAACTTGGTAAGCTCATCCAGGTCCTTCCTTGAAAGCTCTCCCAAGTTAAAGTTTAGAGCCTTTATCACGCCACCCTTTTCTATGGCATCCCTGAACACTTTAAACTCGGTGTTTTTGAAAAGGTCTGTAAGTTCCACAAGCTCCAAGCCAAACCTTCTGTCGGGTTTGTCGGAGCCGAACCTCTCCATGCACTCTTGGTAGCTGAGCCTTTCAAAGGGTGTTTTTACCTCAACTCCCAAAAGCTCCTCAAAGAGGGTATTTATCAACTGCTCCGTGATGGCTATAACATCCTCCTCATCCACAAAGGACATCTCAAAGTCTATTTGGGTGAATTCGGGCTGTCTGTCTGCCCGCAAGTCCTCATCCCGCAAGCACTTAACGATCTGAAAGTATCTGTCAAAGCCCGCAACCATAAGAATTTGTTTAAAGAGCTGAGGAGATTGAGGCAAAGCGTAGAACTTACCCGGATGCAACCTTGAGGGCACTATAAAGTCCCTTGCGCCCTCTGGTGTAGATTTGGTCAAAAAGGGCGTTTCCACCTCCACAAAGCCGTTCTCCACAAAGACCTTTCTTGCTATCTGATAAGCCCTGTGCCTGAAGAGGAGGTTTTCTTTCATGCTCTCCCTTCTGAGATCCAAGTATCTGTATTTGAGCTTCAGCTCTTCAGAGATGGGTGTTTCTTCATCCACCGGAAAGGGCAAGATCTCCGCACTGTTTATAAGTTCCACATAATTTGCCAAAACCTCAAAGTTTCCCGTCTTTAGCTTTGGGTTTTCTGTGCCGGGTGGTCTTCTTCTGACGATCCCCTTTATACATATAACATCCTCTGAGCCCAACCTGTCTGCCACTTCGTAGGCGGAGGGAGAGCTCAGCTCCTCCACCACCACCTGCACTATGCCCTCCCTGTCCCTTAGGTCTATGAAGCCCACCCCTCCGTGGTTTCTGACCCTATGGACCCAACCGCAGAGAACAACCTCTTTGTCTAAGTCCTCTTGGGATATTTGCCCGCAGTATTTGGTGCGCTTAATCATAAGCAAAAGATTATAAGGGAATTAGAAGGGTTTTCCGGGCACCTTTTCCCAATCCTTGAGGAAGAGCTCTATGCCTTTGTCGGTTAGCGGATGTTGGAAGAGTTTTTTCATCACCTCAAAGGGCATGGTGCATATGTCCGCCCCTATGAGCGCCGCCTCCAACACATGCATGGGATGTCTTACGCTTGCCACTAT
>DAIRFT010000115.1:0-1953 GCA_036794885.1 Thermocrinis sp.
ATAGCTATGGCTTTGTTTTTTTGAATGGCTAAATCCGCTATCTGATGGGCTAATATCCACTCTTGGTGGTCTTTGCTGTTTTGGGAAAGTCCTAAAAGTTGGTGTAGGCTGATAGTCTGATAGCTTAGTAGTTCTCCAGTCTTTGAAACTTCAGCTATAGCTAGGTGGATGGGTGATGCGTTTGTGTCTATGGCTATTACTCCCTTCTCTTTTGTGTATCTCACTTTAGGTTTTGGGATTTCAAAGGACACACTCCCATAAACTTCTCCATCTCTTAGCTTTAACTCTATGGTATAGGCAAAGTAGTTTTTTGTTTGCCAGCTTTCTAAAAGCATAACCATAAAGGTGAGCCACTTGTCTTTGTTGTTGCTTGGTTCTCTTAATACTTTGGCATAGATGAACTCCCTGTTCCCTGTAGTAATCCTAAGGCAAAGCTGTCCGTTTAGGTCTTCAAACCTTGCCAATCTGTTTCCTTTATCTGCCTTTGACCCAATGCTTATAAGGGTTCCCTGTCTTATCTCCCTCCACTGCCCTTTAAGTTTTTCTCTTGCTTTCCCTGAAAGGTGGTTTTTGCAAAGCTTTTCAAAGAGTCTTTTGCCTCCAAACATTACTGGTTTATCTGTAGGATATTGCTTAGCTTTGTATATGGCTGAATCAATATATTTCGTTGGTAATTCAGGAAATAGCTGTCTTAGTCTGTGGTATATTTGGGAGTGAGAGTTTTTTGCTTTCTCTTTTCCCAACTCTTTTAGCATGTTGTATGCCACTCTGATGGCTGAAGATTGCTTACGCATAAGCTTTATGAGTTTTTCTTTGTCTTCCTTTCTTAGTTCAAGCTTAAACTGTAAGCTAACAAACATCGGAATTAGATTTTAGCAGAAAAGCCACAGTGCGTCAATGGGTTTGTGTTTTTAGAACACCTCATATTCCTAAAAATAAGCTGTAAAGAAAAAGTATAGGAGGTGCAATGATCTTCTGTAGAATGCCCGTAAAGAGCAGGACCATTATTACCAAAAAGCCATACATTTCAAACCTGTAAAAAAGCTCCCAGTGTTTGAGGGAGAAAAAGCTCATAACCGCCCTGCTACCGTCCAAGGGAGGAATGGGCACCATGTTGAAAACTGCCAAAACAGTGTTTATCATCACCGATTTCACAAAGAAGACCTCAAGAGGCTCAAGGACAGCAGAGCCCAGAAAGTCCAAATATCCCCCATGGGACAGTCTGAAGAAAAGACCAAATAGAAAGGCTAAAGCCAAGTTCATAGAAACGCCCGCAATGGACACAAAAAAGGTGCCAACCCTAAGGTCCCTAAACCTGAAGGGATTTATGGGAACGGGCTTTGCCCAACCAAAGAGTATAGGTGAGCCCAGCAAAAGGAGTATTGCTGGGAAAATAATAGTCCCCAAAAGGTCTATGTGGGGTATAGGATTTATAGTAAGCCTGCCATACTCTTTGGCGGTGCTATCTCCCATCTTGTAGGCAACCCATCCATGGGCGTACTCATGAAGTATAACCGCCATCATAATGGCAGGGATGGCTATAATTAGTTCCTGAGGGTTCATGGCTTTTTAATTTTATGCTCAATCCTCATCAAGGATGGCACCTTCCTGCAGGTGGTAATAGGGTCTTTCATAAGTGGAGTAGTAGTAGGGCGTGTAGGCAAAGAACTCTCCTGCGCACGTATCCACTCCTTTAAAGGCGGGAACTATTCCATAGGTTTCCCTTAGCTGTCTTATTTGATCCTCTGTGGTCCCTGTAAGCCTTGCGATCTCTATATCCGAATAACCAAGCTCTTTTGCCTGTCTTAAAAGCTCTTCGTCCATCTTTCCTTCCACCAGTTTCCTTTCAAAATCTACCACTTGTTTTAAGTTATATAAGAACCATCTGTCTATGTGAGAAAGTTCATAAAGCTCTTCCACAGTCCAGCCCCTTCTGAAGGCTTCCGCCAAATG
>DAIRFT010000116.1:0-1941 GCA_036794885.1 Thermocrinis sp.
AAGGGAAAAGAGGGCGCAGGTGGAAGGTTCCATAAAGGAGCTGAAAGACATATTCTTGGAGGGTTCCGAGAGGGCAATACAGACCGCAAGGCAAACCTTGGAGGAAGTCAGGGAGAAGATGAAGTTGTGATAGAGTTCGGGCTCTTTGTCCTGACTTTATCTTTTGCGTACTTTGTCCTTCTCTTTGCCCTGCCCCTAAGGTGGGTAAAAGCCATACCCGCCGACCAACTGCCCCAGAAACTGCCAAAGCTTTACGTGTACTCTTACCAGGTTCATATCCATACCCAATTTTCTTACGACTCTTTGGGAAAGCCAGAGGATATCTTCAACGCCATGGAGGCGGAGGACATAGACTTTGCCCTGATAACAGACCACGACAACGACCACTTTAAACATTTTTGCAACCACAGATGCCTTGCGGGCGTAGAAAGAAAAATTGACGGAGAGAAAGGCTCGCTTGGAGACCTCCTTGAGATAGGTAGCCTAAAGGTAATAGCCCATCCCTTTAAAGAAAAATACAGATGGAAGTTAGAAAGGGATGGCTACTTTTTGGAGCTCATAGACCTAAAGGATGCCCTTTTGGAGGATAAAGGCAAGTTCTTTTTCTTTCTCTTTGGCACTGTGCTACTCTATCCCTTTTTAAAAAAGAGAGCCCTTGAGCTTTTAAAAAAGGTTTTGCCGGTGGAAAAATATGCCCAAAGGTATATGCAAGAGAGATGGAAAAACCCAGTTTTGGGCGGGCTGGACCATCACACAAAAGTGTATGTACGGGAGGTAGGAATAAGGTTTTTATTCCCTTCTTATGAACACTCTTTTTACTTGATGAGAAACCTCTTAATCTCACAAAAGCCGGTTAACTCTGCGGAGGAGCTGACCAATGCACTAAGGTCGGGCTTGAGCTTGATATCCTTTCAAAGAAAACCCTTTCTGGCTTATGTGGAGGAGGGAAAGTTAAGGCTTTTGGCTCCGCACGGACCCCTTTTGGTGGCACATTTGACGGAAAAGGGCGGAGATTTCTATTTGGGCGAGAACTTGATTTTGCCACTTGCAGAGGGTAGGAATGTGTATGTATGCTTTAGCTACGCTTTCAAACTCGGAAGGCTTTACTTGGGATTAAAGCCTGCAGCTGTAATTGTGCTACCTTCCCCACTTGAGTTTTTCCCTGAGGATGTAGAAAAAGCTTCTATGGGGATGGGTGTATAGGGTGCAGTAAAAGGGCGACTTTTCCACCCAAACCTCCTGCCTTGGGCTAACCTCTATACCTTCCTGCCCATCAAGGGTCAAAAAGGTGGGCATGTTAGAAATTAGCTTGATGCGAAAATCGGGAGGTATAAGCGTAGGTCTGTTGGAAAGGGTGTGTGGGCATATGGGAACAAATAAAAGGGCTTCCATGGTTGGGTGTATGATGGGACCTCCTGCAGAGAGGGCGTAGGCGGTGGAGCCAGTGGGTGTGGAGATGATCACCCCATCCCCATAGACCCTGACCATGAACTCATCCTGTGTAAAGACCTCCACCTCCACCATTCTTGCCAAGTTTAGTTTAGAAAGCACCACATCGTTAAGGTAGTGTCCTACGGGTTTTCCATCCACAAAGGCACAGATCAACATTCTTTTTTGAGGTTTTAACTTTCCATCCAACGCCTTTTCCACATACTCAAAGGCTTCATCTCTGTCTATCTCCGTCAAAAAGCCAAACTTTCCCTCGTTTACTCCCATTATTGGGATGTTTCTGACTGCAGAAAAGCGGGCGCCAGCCAAAAAGGTGCCGTCCCCGCCCACCACCAAAGTTAATGCGTAATCGCCTTCCCTTGGTTTTTTACCGGGCTCATTCACAAAGAACTCCACCTGTATTTTTTTATTCTCTAAGAATTTCTCAAGGGCTTCCGCAGTGTTTATAGCGTTGGGAGAGTTTTTTACATAAAGCAAAACCTTCATAAATAG
>DAIRFT010000117.1:0-1936 GCA_036794885.1 Thermocrinis sp.
CCTGTGCCGCCTTTTGGGCATCCATAGCAGACAGAATGGCAGCTGATTGGGATGCCTTTAGGTTCAGAAGGATCTCCGCAGCTAGGTTTGGGTCCATGTTGTTCATTATAGCTCCCGCCTCGTCAGGGTCCGCCTTGTTGAAGATGGCAATCAGCTTTTGAAAATCGGGGGAGATCTCCTCCTTTTTGGGTTCCACCCTTCTGAGTTCTTCAAGTTTTTTTCTTTCCTCTTCTAACTTCCTTAACTTTTCCTCCAGCTCTTTGGAAACAGCCTTCAACTCGCTTTCTACCTTTGCCTCTTTCTTTGCCTTTATCTTCTTCTGAAAGGCACTCTGGTCGAAAGAGATCAAAGGGAAAACCAGCAAAAACACAAGGAATTTCTTTATAAGATGGAGAAAGTTTGCCCTTTGCATCTCAAGAGAAGACTCTTTTCTCCTCATCTCCGTTTCTAACTTTCCCTTTACTACTTCCACCGCCTTTATGTCCTTGTGTATAAGCCTTAGCTCATCCTTCTTTTTTTCAGCTTTCCTCTCAAGCTCTCCCAAAGCCCTTTCAAGCTCACTTTTTTTAGAAAGAAGGCTTTTATATTCTATAAGCTTTTCAAAGCTGAAGGCTTGCTTTATGTTCCTTTCAAGCTCTGCCATTCTCTCCTCAAGAAGGGCTATCTCCTCTTTTAACGCTTGGGCGCTTGCCCTTAACTGCTCCAACTCCCTTGCCCTTTCCTTCTTTTGCCACTCCTTTATCCTTAAAACTCCTTTAATCCACCGCATATATCCCCCTCAGGTTTCTGCCCTCCTCGTCCCAATCCAAACCGTAGCCCACCAAAAATCTATCGGGCACTTCAAAACCCACATAGTCTGCCCTTAACTCCACCTTCCTCCTTTCTTTTTTATCAAGCAAGACGCAAACCTTAAGCACAGAGGGCTCCTTGTCCCTCAAAAACTCCACCACTTTCCTTAGGGTGTAGCCCGTGTCTAAGATATCATCCACAAGAAGCACCTTTTTGTCTTTTATATCCATAGAAAGGTCTTGAAGAATACGCACACTGCCAGAAGACTCTTGAGAGGAACCGTAGCTTGAGACCCACATAAAATCCACCTTCACGGGCACAGAAAACTCCCTTATGAGGTCTGCGGTAAAGACAAAGGAACCCTTAAGCAGAGACACCACCACAAAGTTTTCTCCCAGCTCCTTCTCTATCTCCCTTGCAAGCCCTCTGACCCTCTCCTTTATCTTCTCCTCCAGAATTAAAAGGCTGAGGGACCTACCCTTTATGTGCATAGTTTAAATTTTATTCGTAATCAAAGTTTTTTGCTTCCAGCCAGAGCTCGTCCATCTCCCGAAGGGTCATATCCTTTAGTTCTCTTCCCATCTCCTTTGCCCTTTTTTCCATATATCTAAAGCGCTTTTCAAATCTGTCGTTTGCCTTTTGCAGACACTCCTCTGCATCCACCTTTAAAAACCTCGCCAACTCCACCACTGCAGTAAGCAAGTCTCCAACTTCATGCTCCACATCCCGCTTATCCCCCTTTTGAATTGCCTCCTTCAGTTCCTCCAACTCCTCCGCTATCTTTTCAAAAACCTGTTCTATTCTTTCAAAATCAAAGCCCACAAGGCTTGCCCTGTCTTGGAGCTTTTGGGACCTCATTAAGGCAGGAAGGCTCCTTGGCACTCCGTCCAGAACACTTTCCCTATCCTTAGCCTTCTTTTCCTCCCACCTTTTTAGCACCTCCTCCGCACTTTCGCACCCAAAAACATGGGGGTGTCTATCTATAAGTTTTTGATTTAACGACTTTATAACATCCCACACATCAAAGGCTGAACGTTCTTTTGCAATTTGGCTATGAAAAACCACCTGCAACAGCACATCTCCGAGCTCTTCCTTTAGTTTTTGGTCGTCTTTACTGTCTATGGCGTCCAAAAGTTCATAAACCTCT
>DAIRFT010000118.1:0-1918 GCA_036794885.1 Thermocrinis sp.
AAGCCTTTATGTCCTTTTGCTCCAACTCCTCTTCTTTGAAGGACCTAACCTGCTTTATGTAATCGGGCTCCCTGCTTGGTCTTTCGTAAACGGGTGCCTCTTCCGTTATCAGGCTTACAGGCAGTTCTGCCACTAACTCCCCATGGAAGTAAGCACGGAACATACCATCATTGGTCATTTCCCCCACCACCTCACCCTCCAAGTGGAAATCCTCTGCCAACTCCTTCAGTCTTTGAACCTTGTCCCTTTCTACCACCAAAAGCATTCGCTCTTGGCTCTCAGAGAGGAGTATTTCATAAGGGTTCATTCCCTCCTCCCTAAGAGGCACCTTTTCGAGGTGTAGCACCACGCCCATTTTGGATTTGTTTGCCAGCTCGGAGGATGCACCCGCAAGACCCGCTGCGCCCAGGTCCTGAATACCCACTACCAAACCTTCCTCTATTATCTTCATGAGGGCTTCTATGAGCTTTTTTTCAAAGTAAGGGTCTCCCACCTGCACGTTGGGTCTTTTGCTCTCTGTGTCCTCGCTGAACTCACCGGATGCCATGACCGCACCGTGTATGCCGTCCCTTCCAGTGGAGGAACCCATCAAAAAGAGCAGTTGTCCGGGTTTTGTTGCCCTCATCCGTAACATCCTACCCGCAGGGATTATACTAAGGCAGAAGGCATTCACCAGAGGGTTGGTTTTGTAGCACTCTTCAAAGAAGGTCTCTCCGCCCACCGTGGGAATACCCACCGAGTTGCCATAGTGGGATATACCCTTTACTACACCTTTGACTATGTGTTTTGTCCTTGAGTCCAGTGGCAAACCAAACCGCAGAGAATCCATCAAGGCTATAGGTCTTGCACCCATAGAGAGCACATCCCTTATGATCCCACCCACACCCGTGGCGGCACCGTTGAAGGGTTCTATGAAGGAAGGATGGTTGTGGCTTTCTATCTTAAAAGCGAGCCAAACTTTATCATCAAGCTTTACAACGCCCGCATTCTCCCCCGGTCCCTGAATTACATGCTCTCCTTGAGTGGGAAGGAGCCTCAGAAGTCTTTTTGAAGATTTGTAGGAGCAATGCTCCGACCAGAGGGCACCAAGAATACCAAGCTCTACATGGTTTGGCTCTCTGCCAAGCCTTTTGACTATACTTTCATACTCCTCCTTTGTGAGTCCGTAAAGCATATAAGCCTCTTCCACAGACATAGTATTATAACTATCTAAGCACAGAGCTGTAAGTCAAAAGGGCTGTAAGGGTGTCTATGATGCCAAAATACAACATGCTCAGGTCTGCGGGGCTGGTGCATATACTGGGCGTGGCGGTGGGCATGATCGTGGCTGGTGCGGACCCAATCGGTGCAATGGTCTTTCAGGTGGTGGCGATGTTTGTTTTGCTTTCGGTATCCTTCTTCACTTCCTTCTTAACAGCCCTTTGAGGCTGTTCTAAAAAATCCCTCGTCGGGACGCCCCTCCAGCCTCTAAAGGGACTAACCTGTTCCTCACCCTATCCCACACCCCTTCCACCAACACAGGCTTCAGAGGAGAAAGGTCCCTTGGCAAGACCCTTCCAAGAATAGGGAAGAGGAGGGCTACCTTCAGAACTTGCCAAGCGGAAGAAGAGGCAAGGTTGCCTCTCCCCTGCTCGGGATTCCTTCCATTGGCTTCCTCACATCCGCTTGACTCGCTCTGAAGGCTTTGGACGAGATTGGTTAATAGCTTCTTTGCATACTCTACATTCCTTAGTTCGTTTTCTAAGGCATTCCTCTTATATTCGTTGGTTTCCTTCTCTACAAGCTCTGTAAGTTCCTTTTCCCTCTCTTCATACCTCCTTAGAGCAAACTCCAAATATGCTTTGTCTTTCAAGAGTTTCTCGCAATTCTCAGGCATGTCCTCTTTAAAGCCCAGTGCCCTTCTCCCTATCACATAAGC
>DAIRFT010000119.1:0-1903 GCA_036794885.1 Thermocrinis sp.
TTTGGAGTATCAGTTCGGTCCCGTGGGCATGGAAATACTAAGGGGCATAAAAAAGGTCTTTGACCCGAAAAATCTCTTCACCCCGGGCAAGGTTATAACTCTTTAGATGGGCAAAGGTCGTAGAGAGGGCATTCGGAGTGCTTGGGCTTTTGGGCGGTGCATATGTATCTTCCGAGCAGAATGAGTAGGTTTGAGAACTTGCCCCACTGATCCTTTGGCACCAGTTTCATAAGCTCCTGCTCTGCTTTTTCTGGTTTTTGCTGTTGGGTTAAACCGAGCCTTTGGCTGACCCTCAAAACATGCCGATCCACCGCTATTCCCTCGTTTATACCAAAGGCGTTGTAAAGGATCATGTTGGCGGACTTCCTACCTATGCCGGGAAGCTTTTCTAACTCTTCTACACTCTTTGGCACTTCGCCCCCATGTTTTTCCACCAATATTTGGCTTATCTGTTTTATATACTTTGCCTTGTTTTTGTAAAAGCTTACACTGCTTATTTCTTTTTCTATTTCCTCCAAGCTTGCGTTGGCAAACTGCTGGGGCGTGTTGAATTTTTTAAAAAGCTCCTTTGTGACCTCGTTTACTTTGGCGTCCCTCTCTTGGGCGGAAAGGACCACCGCAACCACCAACTCAAAAGGTGTGCTAAAGTTAAGCTCCAGCTTGTCCAGGAAGACCTTTTCAAGGCGTTTTATGATCTCCTCAACCATGCCTCCATTATACCCTATCCACTACCAAGCAAAACCAACCCTTCTTTGAGATACGCTTTTTGACCTTTAGGGGATAGTTCCTTAAAAGCTTGAGCACTCCCCTCAGTTCGTACTTTTTGTATATGCCGGAAAGCACTGCCCTTTTTTCAAAGAGTTTTACCAAATCCTCCATTACCTCAAAAAATATGTGGGTCTCCAGGTTTGCCACCATAAAGTCAAAGGTCTGGTTTATATCTTTGGGCTGTGCCCGATAAACCTCCAACTCCACACGGTTTAGCTTTGCGTTGGCTTTGCATTCTTGAACAGCCTGCGGGTCTATGTCTATGGCAACCACCCTGTTTGCACCCTTTAGCTTTAGGGCTATGGAAAGTATGCCCGAACCACAGCCCACATCAATGGCAGCCCAGCCCTCCTGAAAAAATTTCTCAATAGCCTTCAAACACATTTGGGTGGTGGGATGAAGTCCTGTGCCAAAGGCACTGCCGGGGTTTATAAAAATAGGCTTTAGCCAAGGGGGTAGAACCACGAACTTGCCCAAAGTTATGGGCTTAAAGCTATCCTTTGGTGTTATGGCTTTTATTTCCCTAACTTCAATTGGCTCAAGCCCTTGCAAAGGCTCATAGACCGCAAAGACCACATCCTCTTTTCCCTCCTCCAAAAGGCGCACACCCTTGCCATAGTCCAGCAGGAACTGGTAAAAGTCTTCCTTTCCTAACCTGTAAATATACTCCTTGTAGTTCATGCTTTGCACATAAAATTTTTACATGCTTCTTTTGATTTTTCTGATGTTGGTAAATCTTAGCTTTGCCCTCAACTGCCGAGAGCTTGGCATCAGGCTGGAAAGGGTAAAGACTTATAACATATACGATGAGTTAATCCAGTATGCGGAAGGACTGTTGAAAAACTGCCAAGAAAACGAAAGCTACCCTTTAGCCTTAGATTACCTGCTCAACGCATTGGAGACCATCTACCAAGATAAGACTAAGGCTAACTCCAAGCTGTTAAAAAAGGTGGCAGACCAACGCACAAAAAACTCACTGCTTATGATACAAAAAACCGCCAAATACAAGAAAAAGCATCCCCTTTTGTATTCATACCAACAGCTCTTTCATGTGGTGGCAGTGGAAAACAGGAGGGTAGGAGACTATGAATACACCCTAAAGTATGCCTACGCATCCACACAAATAGGCAAAGCC
>DAIRFT010000120.1:0-1865 GCA_036794885.1 Thermocrinis sp.
ATGTTTCCACCGACCTTTTCTTCCTTCTCAAAGACCTTTACATTAACTCCAGCCTTTTGGAGGCGTAGGGCTACCGAAAGCCCCGATATACCCGCCCCCACCACCGCCACATCAATCATGACTTGTATGGAACACCCTTCAAAGGTGAAGAGGGCACTGCGTAGGTTCTCTTGGGCATCCTACCCGCCAAGTAAGAGAGCCTGCCCGCTATGACCGCATACTTCATGGCAACCGCCATCTTTATCGGGTCCTTAGCCTCTGCCAAAGCGGTGTTTGTTAAAATGCCATCCACTCCCAGCTCCATAACTGGTGGAATGTCTGCGGCGCTACCTATACCCGCATCCACTATGACGGGCACAGAAACCGCCTCCTTTATAAACATTATGTTGTAAGGGTTTTGGAGCCCAAGCCCAGAGCCTATGGGCGCTGCCAAGGGCATCACCGCCGCACAGCCTACATCCTCAAACTTTTTCGCATAGATAGGGTCGTCAAAGATGTAAGGAAGAACCACAAAGTCTTCCTTTACCAAGAACTTTGCCGCCTTTAAGGTCTCCTCCATGTCTGGCAAGAGTGTCTTTTGGTCTCCGATCACCTCCAGCTTAATCCAGTTTATGCCCGTAGCCTCCCTCGCCAGCATGGCAGTTTTTATAGCTTCCTCCGCAGTATAACAGCCGGCGGTGTTGGGAAGGATCAAATACTTTTTTGGGTCTATGTAATCCAAAAGGTTTTCTTTGTTTGGGTCTGTAATATTGACCCTCCGGACCGCCACGGTAATCATCTCCGCCCCGCTTGCCTCAAGAACCTCCTTGTTTTCCTGAAAACTCTTGAACTTACCCGAGCCTATGATCAGCCGGGACTTAAGGCGCCTGCCTGCAATTTCAAAAACATCCTCTTCCAAAAGCCTCTCCCAGTCTAACATCTCCATAGCCTCCTATTTTATAAAGATATAAAGATAATCTCAAGAGGAAAGAGAGTGAAAAAACAGACCCCTCCTTTGAGAGTCGGCTTTAAACTAAGTTAAGAGATTTAAAATTGTTCTTCCAGACCCTTTTCTTCCTTTTCTTCTTTTTTCTCTGGTGGCTTTGGTCTTTCGACTATCTTATTCCCCGCAAGCTTCTCAGCTACGGAGTTTGCCACTTGAACTACAACATCTCTTGCCACTATATCAAGAGAGAGATTTTTGCTTATACTCCAACCACCACCGGCAGCAAATCCACGACCTGCACCAGCACCAAGCAGCCCCCAAGAGCTTTTCTCTGAAGTAGCATCAAAAGAGCTTGATGAAGCAACTTCAAGAGTTTCTGGTTTGATGACATTGACATCAACACCTAACTTTGCATGGTCTTTCGTCAAGTTTAGAGCACCAAGAATAGGTATAGGCCCTCCTCCACCCAGAATACCACCCCTTCTTTCCAATTCAAGGGCTGTTATAGAACCCGTGATCACGTAATCTATTTTTGGAGGTTGAACCTTTTGTCCGGTAAGTTCAAGAAGCTTTTTTACTCTCTCGTATTGTTCTAAGTCTACTATTTTAAAACAGTTGGTGGCTTTCAAAGCGTTAGTAAGCATTGTGGTAAGCCCTTTTCCAAAACCTTGCACGCCACCACTACCAGCAAGGGCTTCATATATAAAAAGAAGGCGTGGATTGTCTGGATTTGCCTGCTGACAAGTGATCGCCTTACAATCAAACTCCATAACCATTATGGAATAAGTTGGCTCAGAACACTTCACAACAGGTATTTGCCTCTCCGTAATCTTTGTTTCATTTGCATAGGAGATGGCACTCCCTACACCAATAGCACTTATAATTAACCCTAAGCCCAGGGCTCTTTTAAGCATGATTGACACCTCCTCTGGTTTTCTCC
>DAIRFT010000121.1:0-1849 GCA_036794885.1 Thermocrinis sp.
ATGTGTTAGGCATATCATAATATTTCAGATTATACCGCCTCTTTGAAGTTTCAAGTCTGTAAATTTTCATGAAAAATTCATTAAATTTTCATGAGAAATTCATCTTAACTTCCTAAAATTAAAACTATCAAAACCCTATAAGGAGGTTTAGCCATGAGGAAGCTAACAGCGCTAGCTTCAGCCCTTGCCTTTGCAGGCATCACCTTTGCCCAACCAGCACCACCACCTCCACCACCGGGTAGTTATCAGGGACAGTATCCTATTGGTGGTCCCAAACACTACAGGGAGTGGTGGTGCAGCCAAAATTGGCAACAATGCCAGCAGATGAAATTAGCGGATCTTTTAGGAAGAAAAGAGTGCTTGGAAAAGAGCCAAAGCTATCAGGCTTACAGAGAATGTGAGTTTATGCGTAAACATGGGTATAGGCTTAGATAACAAAGAAGAAAATTAAAACTATCAAAACCATATAAGGAGGTTTAGCCATGAGGAAGCTAACAGCACTAGCCGTAGCCCTTACCTTTGTGGGCATAACCTTTGCCCAATCAGTATCACCTGCCCAGCGCAATCCTACTGGTGGTCTCAGACACCAAACGGCGTCGTGGTGCAGCCAAAATTGGGAACAATGCAAGCAGATGAAATTAGAGGATACCTTTGCGAGAATGGAGGATCTTATTGAAAGAAAAAAGTGCTTGGAAAAGAGCCAAAGCTATCAGGCCTACAGAGAATGTGAGCTTATGCGTAGATATGGGGATATGCTTAGATAACAAATTAAAACTATCAAAACCCTACAAAAAGCACGAGATGGGGGCATAAGCCCCCTTCTTTTATGGACAAGTGGATTAAATCATAAGGAAGTTCTTAGTTCTAACTACTGCGCTTGTTTCTACAGGTATTAGCCCAGCCAGCAAGGACAATCGGATGGTTCTCGGGAACAAAATCCTGCTGGTAGCCCAAAACACCAACACCGTATGGATTGGTGCAAACAAAATAGGGTTTGAAACAAGATTAAATGCATGCTTATGCTCTAAGCTAGGAGTTTTTTTAGAGAAAGTCAGATAAATGGCTAATTTTTCAGTGGAGGAGTCTCTACTTTTATACTAATTCCCATGCATATCCTTCTCATAGGTCTTGGAAATATGGGCAAGAAATACCCTTCAAAGCTTTAGGCATATCATAATATTGTCAGATTATACCGCCTCTTTGAAGTTTCAAGCCTGTAAATTTTCATCAAAAATTCATTTAATTTTCAGAAAAAATTCATTTTAGCTTCCTAAAATTAAAACTATCAAAACCATATAAGGAGGTTTAGCCATGAGGAAGCTAACAGCACTAGCTTCAGCCCTTACCTTTGCGGGCATCACCTTTGCCCAGCCAGCACCACCTCCCCCGCCACCACCGTATGCTCCGCCACCACCACATGCCAAGCCATATCTCCCGCCACCACCACCATATGCTAAGCCAGGACCATATGCTAAGCCAGGAACGCATGCCAAGCCAGGACCGCGTGCCAAGCTAGGACCGCATGCCAAGGCAGGACCGTATGCCAAGCCATATCCTCCACCACCTCACCATCACCACCACCACACGCCACCACCACCACCTCCACCACCACATGCCAAATAGAAGGCTCACAACAAAGCCCAAAAGCACAAAAAACCTCGCAAAAAGCACGAGATGGGGGCGCAAGCCCCCTTCTTTTATGAAGAAGGGGGTTAAATCATGAGGAAGTTCTTAGTTCTAACTACCGCGTTTGTTTTTGCAGGTATTAGCTTTGCCCAGCAAGCACAATCGGGTAGTTCTCAGGGACAGTATCCTATTGGTGGTGGAAAACAGTACAAGGAGTGGTGGT
>DAIRFT010000122.1:0-1839 GCA_036794885.1 Thermocrinis sp.
AAGGCAAAGAGGGTCATACGGGAGAGGTTTCCTCCCGAGAAAATGTCATACAAATAAAAGATGGTCCCCTCAAAGCTCTTAAAAAAGTCCTGCAGGGCGGATGCATCCACACCGGGCAAGGGTATATGACTACCCAGCCGGTAAATGGCGAACATCAAAAGGGTGTATATAAACCTCTTTCTCAGGTCCTCTATGGCAAAAACTTGCTTTAGATACTCTATCAAGCGACCACCTCGCAGGTTCCGCCTGCCTTTTCAATCTTTTCCTTGGCACTTTGAGAAAAGGCGTGGGCTTTTACCACTAGCCTTTTGGTTAGCTCTCCATCACCCAGCACCTTTACGGGCATTCCCTTCTTTACAAGTCCCTTCTCTAAGAGCCTTTCCGGTGTGATCTCTTCGCCTTCGGAGAAGTATCTGTCCAAGGTCTTTACATTCACCACTGAATACTCAACCCTGTTGGGACTTCTAAAGCCTCTCTTTGGAATCCTCTTGTGGAGGGGTGTTTGACCACCCTCAAACCAGGAAGGAAGCTTTCTGTCTCCGGACCTACTCTTTTGTCCTTTGTGTCCTCTGCCCGCCGTCTTTCCAAGACCGGAGCCCGGACCTCTACCTACCCTTTTCCTTTCCTTTGTGGCACCCGGGTTTGGTGCAAGATCATGCAGTTTCATCTTTTACCTCCTCCACTTCTACAAGGTAGTGGGCGCTTTTTATGTTGCCCCTGACCATGGGGTTGTCCTCAAGCACCCTTTCATCTCCCACCTTTTTTAGACCCAAGCTTTTGACTGCCTTTATGTGTTTTTCTGGCTTTCCTGCCAAGCCTCTAACCAAACGCACCCTTAACTTTCCCATCTTTAAACCCTCGCATAAAGTTGGTATCTCTTTCTTAGCTCCTCTTCGCTTATGCCCCTCAGCTTTGCCTCCTCCTCAAGGGAGGTTAGCTTCAAGAGGGCATCAAAGACTGCCCTTACCACGTTGTTGGGATTGGTGGAACCCAAGATCTTTGTCAGCACGTCCGTGTATCCAGCCAGTTCGAAAATGGGCTTTGCGGCACCACCCGCCACTATACCCGTTCCCCTTCTGGCAGGCATGACCTTTATCATCGTGGGACCGTAATGCCCTATCACATCGTGGGGGACAGTTCCCTCTATTATGGGCACCCTTATTATGTGCTTTCTGCCATCCTCTATTGCCTTTGCTATGGCTATGGGCACCTCCCTCGCCTTTCCAAGACCAAAGCCCACAAAGCCCCTTTTGTCTCCTACGATCACCAGAGCACTAAAGGAGAACCTCTTTCCACCCTTTGTAACCCTCGTGGTCCTCTTGGCGTATATGAGACGCTCTTCCAATTGCAGTTGATCTTGGATTTCAAGAATGTTCTGCTCTTTTCTTCTTTCGTCAATCAACCTTTCAATGGATACACCACCCATCTTAGCCTCCTTTTTTTCAGAACTCTAAACCAAGCTCTCTGCATTTATCTGCAAAGGCTTTAATTTTGCCATGATATAAGAACCCACCCCTATCAAAGACCACCTTCTTTATACCCTTTTCCAGAGCCTTTTTAACCAAAATTTCTGCAACCTTTTGCACATCCTCTATGGATTTTCCACCCCTTTTGCCCGCAAGCTGGACAAAGTCCGGGTCTATGGAGGAGGCAGAAACCAAAGTCCTACCAGTGGTATCGTCTATGACTTGTGCATAAAAGGCGTTTAGACTTCTATATACGCAGAGCCTAGGTCTTTCTGGAGTACCAAAGGCCTTCTTTCTTATTCTCTTATGCCTTCTTTCCCTTTTTTCATGTCTGCTTAGCTTTGCCATTTTCCCTTACCTCCTTACTTTTTAC
>DAIRFT010000018.1:0-10235 GCA_036794885.1 Thermocrinis sp.
CAATGTTTGGGTCTGTGGGCAGGAGAACCCTCCAAAAGGGCTTTTCCATGTTAGACTTTTGCAGTCCTTCATAGTATGCAAAGCTGTCCCAAAAGCCAAGGGATAAGTACATCTCCTGCAGGTCAAAAAGTTTTCTCGAAAGTTCTCCCTCCTTGGCTACCTTTCCTTTTATAATTCCCAAGCGCTCATCCAAAAAGCTTGGGTCCAAGCTGGAGCCCTTATAAACTCCTCCACCGATAAAAAAAACATCTCCGTCCTTTACTTCTATCTCAATGGACGTAAACCCAAGCTCGTCAATTTGTATATTTACCTTCGCCTGTGCCTCAATGTATCCCTTCTCTCTGTACAGCTCTTTAAGTTTGTCCTCTAAGCTTTTGGGGTCTGTTTCCTTTAGGGGTGCACCCTCATAAAGGGTCAAATAGTTCAAAATTTCATCCCTCCAAACCGCTACATTACCTTTTACTTTTATGCTTTTTAGTATTGGATACCTCTCCACTTTAATGGTTATTTGTCCATCCTTTTCTTCAACGGCTACATTTTTTACTTCATCCAGACTTTTAAGAATTTCCACAATTGTTTGGTAGTTTTCTTCATTAACAGTGCTTTCCAAGTTGTTTTTTGGCAGAGGATAGTTGGAAAGGATCACCACCTTAGAAAAAGCGGTTATGGGTAAGAAAAGGCTAAGGGGAAAAAGCCATTGAATAAGAACTCTCATCGGTTTAAATTATACATTTTAATACCTCGGGTGAGAAATTATTTAAACAGCCAAGACTTCCTGAAAAAACTATACCCAATAGTATAACCCTGAAGGTAAGCAAGTAAAGTTGTAATATTCCTCCACCTGCTAACTCCGTTAAAAACCTTTATCTGAGAATTCACAGCCTCTATCACTTGCCTAACACTCTTGTCTGGCTTATCCTCACATACATGCACATACTCCAAACCTCTATACCCTCTATCACCCATGAGACAAAAGCTGTCCGCAAGCGTCCTAAACCACAAACTCTTTTGATACCTTATCCTTACAGACTTTACTTCATGATAGCTGGCAGGATGAACCCACATATCATAAACAATTCCATTCCTATCGCAAACAATCATTACCAAAAGTCCATAATGAACCTCTTCAAATCTTACATTCCTTTGGTAATCCCAACTGTAGATGCTTCTTTTCCTTTTTGCCCAAAATTTCTTTCCAGCAACTCTCTTTATCTTCCTTGTTTGTGCCCTGTATATGTTTGCAACCCTTAGAATAGTGCCATCAACTATCAGTTTTATTTCCTCTCCAAATAGGATGCTTAAAATCAAGATTATCAAGTTCATTCTCCTTCTGTATAGTTCTAAGAGTTTATAAACTCTTGCAGTTCTATATTTTCTAAACAAGTGATAAGACTGGATGGAAGGGTCTATAAGGATTTTAGCAAGATTAAACACTGGTGTGTTTGTTATATAGGACATAACATACAGGCAAGCTATTTGTAAGTCTGAGACTTTTGGCGGTCTTCCTACTTTTACTTGCTTTTCGCAGTCTGGTAAGACTACAGAGATGGACAAAAGGACTTGTTGGTATAAACTATTAAGGTAATTCATTTTTACACCTCCTTAGTGGGATTTGAGGGTATTATAAACCTCTGCCCACTAAGGGTTCTTTGTCAAAAGGTTTTTCCAGCTTTTCTGAATTTCTCACCCGAGGTATCGGTTTAAATTATACATTTTAATTTTAGACCACCCACTATCCAAGAGGTGCAAAATCTAATAGAAAGTCTGTCTAAGGTGGGTTTTAGAATGGAAATGCTTAGCTTGAACGGTAAAAACCTGCAGTGGGAATTTAGACAGGGACAAGAGGACAAAAGAGGAAATAGGTCAAGGGAAGTAAGCCCTTATCAAGGTAAGGATCGGCAGGAGTTTAGCCTTTATTTATAAATCCCCCCCGAAGGGGGAAGGTTTTAGAGTAGTGATTTTACCTTTTCTACCACTTCCTCATAATTGGGCTCTTGGGTAATTTCTGGCACCAGTTGGATGTAGGCTATGTTTCCTTCCTTGTCCACCACAAAGACCGCCCTTGCCAGTATGCCCTTTAGTGCCCCTTCGGAGATGAGAACGCCATACTTTTCCATATCCCTGTAGCGAAAGTCGGAGGCTATTGTTATGTTGCCTATGCTAAGGCTTTCGCAAAACCTCTTTTGGGCAAAGGGCAGGTCCATAGAGACCACAGTTACATCCACCCCAGAAACGCCACCCATAAGCTCGTTAAACTTCTTGGTCTCCGTCTCGCAAACTGGAGTGTCCAAAGAGGGCACGGTTATGATCACTTGGACTACACCTTTGGCACCGCCCACCATCTTTTCCTGAAGGTCTTTGGTAACCACCACCGCCTCGGGTGCCTTCTGACCTACCTGCAAAGTGGGACCGCAAAGGGCAACAGGATTGCCTTTTAAATTAACAGTTTGAGGCATGACACTTCCTCCTTTTTGGTTTTGTCTATATTTTAACGTCAAGTCAAGGCTTCAAAGGATGATAAAGCTCAGCTTTCTAAGAGGGCAAGGGTGTTTTTGAGCCTTTCTATGCCCTCTTTTATGGTATCCTCCGAAAGGCAGTAGGAAAGGCGCAGATAACCTTCCCTTCCGAAGGCAGAGCCCGGAACTCCCGCCACTCTACCCTTTTCCAGCAAAAACTCCGCAAGGGCAAGGTCTGAACCCAGTTTGGAAGAGTAGTAGCTCAGGTTTGGAAAGATGTAAAAGGCACCCTTTGGTTTTACCACAGAAAGGTTAGGGATATCGCTAAGTAAGTTGTAAGCTAAATCCCTTCTCTTTTCAAAGGCGGAACGCATAGTTTGGACAAAGGTCTTGGCGTCGGGATTTTTTAGGGCTTCCAAGGCTCCATACTGGGCAAAGGTGGTGGCGTTGGATATGGTCTGGCTGTTTAGGTCCTCAATCACCTTGGCAAACTTCTCCGGACAGGCAACATAGCCAACCCTCCAACCGGTCATAGAGTAGGTTTTGGAAAAGGCATTCACCGTAAAGGTGATTTCTCGGACCTCCTTTGAAAGACTGGTGGGACTAACAAACTTCTCTCCATCATAGACAAAGGCTTCGTAGCACTCGTCGGAAATAATAAACACATTCTTTGAAAGGCAGAGCTCTGCGATCTTTTTCATCTCCTCCTCGGGCACCACCGCACCTGTGGGGTTTGAGGGAGAGTTAAGCACCAAAGCCTTTGTCCTGTTGGTTATGTATGGTTCTACATCTTCCGCCCTCAGGACAAACCCGTTTTCTTCTTTTAGTCTGACCTCCACCGGCTTTGCACCGCACAATAAAATTTGTTCTGGGTATGTTACCCAGTATGGAGATGGCAACAGGACCTCATCAGCCTCGTCCAATATGGCACAGAATACTAAGTAAAGGGACATCTTGGCACCGGCGGTTATTACAATCTCAGAGGGCTTGTACTCAACTTTGTTCTCTTTTAGCAATTTTTCTGCTAAGGCTTGTCTTAGGGGAGGTATTCCACCGGAGGGGCTGTATTTGGTTTTACCTTCCTTTAGGGCTTTCATACAGGCTTCTTTGATGAAATCGGGGGTATCAAAGTCTGGCTCTCCGGCACCAAAGCCCACCACATCAAAACCCTGACTTTTGAGTTGATTGACTTTAGCACTGAGGGCTAAAGTTGGGGCGGGCTTTATGTGAGAGATCCTCTTTGAAAGCATGGCTTTTTTATTATAAACCTCCCTTGACATTTTGAGCCCCTTAAAATAACTTTAAAAGCATTTGAAAAACTAAAAGGAGGCAGTAAATGTATTATGTGGCAGAGGTTATAAATGAGGAGTGTTCAAAGTACAACTGTAAGCAGTGCACCCTTTTTTGCCCAGAGCCTAACACCCTGATGTATTCGGATGGAGATCACCATGCTTACGTGAATACGGACCGGTGCAAGGGTTGTGCCCTATGCGTTTATGTCTGTAGCAATCTTTTAAAGCGTAATGCCATCCGCATGGTGATGCCAGAGGTCCATGCGGGCAAATAAAACACCTTAGGAGGTAAATTATGGCGACTTTAGGTCCTTCGGGTTTTTCACCATACCCAGTGGCGGTTTATGAGGGTGTGCTCAACCCACCACCAAGTAAAGCCCTCATGTTCAACGAGATAGTAGATGAAGAAATCGCTATGAGGGAGGCGGCAAAGGCTATGCTTACCCTGCCCAATGCCACCATATTCCCAGGTCCTCAGGTTTTGTATGCGTGGAACGAAGAGGCAAAAGAAAAGGCAAAGTTGGTTAGAAAGATGGCAGAGGTTCTAAACGCCAAGATCATTCCCATGTATGACTACAGACCCAAGTATCCGAAGATTGACCCTGCGGTGGAGATCAACCCTAACCATCCCAACCTTACCATATGGCACAACAAAATCAAAGCCTGCATATTTGTGGGTGTGCATTGTCATTATGCCAATGTAGCCCTCAAGATCATAAGGGCAGAGACGGACTGCTTTACCATAGCCATGTGCGGTATGGCAGGGCACGAGGATGCCATGATCACCCTGAGGGACCAACACATAGAGGAGATGGAAAAGTTTATAAGGATCGCAGAGGAAGTAAAAAGAGAGTTAGGAAAGTAGTTTTTTAAGGTTGTCAAGCAGTGTGGGGGGCTTTTCTACGCCCTGCTCCTTTAACTCCTTTGCCAGTTCTGTTAAAAGTTTCTTTAGCTTTCCGCTTGGGTTTTTTGGCACCTCAATGCGGAAGGTGATAATGAGGTTTCCTCCGTTTGAAAAACCCATGCCCGGAATGGTTTTGGTGGAACCGCACTCGGTTCCCGGCTGAACGAAAATCTCCAATTCCTCACCCTTGAGGGTTTTTATTTTGGTGGTTCCGCCCAAAACCGCCAGTGGGAAGGATATTAACTTTTCTGTGTGTAAATCCTTGCCCACCTTTTTAAAGTTGGGATGAGGTTTTAGGGAGATTCTCAGATATAGGTCTCCGGGCTCTCCGCCCCTTTCTCCTTGATGTCCCATGCCTATCACCTTTAGAACCTCTCCTTCGTCTGTGCTCGGTGGGATGCTTACCTTAACGGTGCTGTGTTTGGCTACCCTACCCCTGCCTACACAGACGGGACAGGGATTTTTTACTATGTAGCCCCTACCTTTGCATACAGAACACGGTCTTGGAAAGCTAAAGATTCCGCTTACCCTTCTACCCGTTCCCTCGCAGGCTGAACAGGGCTCTTTTACCAACTCACCCACATAACCCTTGGCACCACATTGGGGGCAGTCTATCCATCTTTCGTACTCTATTAGCCTTTCGGTGCCGAGGTATGCCTCCTCCAGGCTAAGCTCAAGCCGGAGCCTTATGTCTTGTCCCCTCTTTGGCTTTGGTGCCCTTCTCATACCCTGCCAGATGCTCTCCAAAAATTCCTGTATATACTCCATAAAATCCCTGTAGCCCTTTTCGTCTCCACTTTTTAGCAGTTGGTCATACTGCTGTCTTTTTTCTTCGTCCGAGAGGACATAGTATGCTTCGTTGATCTCTTTGAACTTTTCCTCCGCCTTGGGGTCCGAATTAACGTCCGGATGCCACTCCTTTGCAAGCCTTCTGTATGCTTTTTTGATTTCCTCTTTGCTTGCGGTTCTATCTACGCCCAAGATCTGATAGTAATCTTTGAGAGCCATCACTGAATATTCTAAGCCCTTCTGTGCTATGATAACTAATTGAATGGAACATCTGATTTGGGTAATTAAACGGCTGAGGAACTATTACCCTTACATCCTCTTAGCCCTCTTTGGGGTGCTTTTGGAATCGGTTAGCACTGCGGGCATAAGCCTTATGGTAAAGAAGTTAGTGGATGAGGGTATGCTACTACGAAGCTGGGAGGGATTGACCTTTGGGACCCTTCTTCTGGTTGGGCTTGCCCTTGCTCAGCAGTTAGGAAACTTTCTCGTGTCTTACTACACCAACGCCTACGCAGAAAAGGAGGCAAGGGAATTAAGAGGGCTGGTTTTTGAAAAGCTTTTAAAGTCTTCCTTTTTGTCTGTAAGGGGCTACTCCCTCGCAGAATACACCACCCGAGTGCTTTCGGACCTAAAGCTCTACAGGGACCTAATAGGCTCCTCTGTGGTAAAACTGGTTAGGGACCCGGCTACCGTCCTTTTGCTCTTTGGTGTGCTCTTATACAGGGATTGGAAGCTGACCCTTACCTTGCTTGCACTTTTGCCCATCATAGCCCTCTCGGTGGAGTATTTTGGAAGAAAAAAGGGGAAACACCTCAGGAGGTCCCAAGAGTCCTTGGAAAAACTCATAAACAAGCTTGGAGATGTGTTTAGAGGTTATGAAAGCATAAAGACCTTGCCCGCCCAAAAATTACTTCTTGGGTGGTTCAGAGACATAAACGAAAAAGCCTACAGGGCAGGGTTGAGGATGGCACTGTATTCATCTTTTAACTCCACCTTTAACTATAGCGTGGGCTATTTGGCAACCGCCCTTCTTTTGTTTTATGGTGGCTTAAAGGTCCTTGAAGGAAGCTTGACCTTTGGGGAGCTCCTGTCTTACCTTACCGCCCTTATGCTAATCCAAAAGCCACTGGTGGAAACCCAAAAGGGAATAGTGGAAGTAAAGGCAAGCCTGCCGGTAGTCCAAAGGCTCAGGCAAGTGTTAGACCTTGAGGAGGAGATAGAAAAGGGAGTGGAGTTTGTTGGTCTGAAAGAGGGTATAAACGTCCAAAGGCTAAGCGTATCTATTGATGGGAGGGATATTTTAAAGGGGGTTAGTTTTTCCATAAGAAAGGGGGAAAGGGTGGCGGTGATGGGAAGCACGGGCAGTGGCAAGAGCACACTGCTTAGGGTTCTTTGCGGTTTTGTGCCCTACGAGGGACAAGTCTATTACGATGAAAAGGAGCTCAGGGAAATTAACCTTAGCACACTGCGTTCTAAGATCGCCTATCTTTCTCAGGAGAGCTTTGTCCTCTTGGGAACGGTCAGGGAGAACCTCCTTATTGCCAATCCCAACGCAACGGAGGAGGAGATGTGGGAAGCCCTCCGGCTCTCCGCGTGCAACTTTGTGGAAAGCCTTGATGAGGTAGTGGATAAGGAAAGTCGCATGCTCTCGGGTGGAGAAAGTCAAAGGCTGGCGTTGGCAAGGCTCTTTTTAAAAAAGCCTGAAGTCCTTCTTTTGGATGAGGCAACCTCTGCCCTGGATGCACAAACGGAAAACTTTGTGCTAAAAAATCTCTTTGAAAAATTTCCCGATACCACCTTCGTCGTGGTAGCCCACCGCTTTTCTAACATATTAGCCTGTGAGAGGGCTTTAGTTTTGAAAGATGGAAAGCTTATCTTTGACGGCGAGCCCAAGAGGGCTATTGAGGTCTTTCTTTCAGAGGACCTCCAGGTAAATGCCCTTTAAGTACAGTGTGTTTGGCATCTGGAGGATCCAAGGATGGTCTAAGTCCTGAAAGCTCTCGCCCACCACCCGCACCTGCTTTTTAACATCCTTGCAGGCTTCCAATATGGCGGATAAAAGATGCTCCCTTTGAATATGAAAGGAGCAGGAGTATATGGCAAGGTATCCTCCCGGCTTGGTAATCTGGAGCCCCCTAACGCAGAGTTCCTTGTAGCCTCTCATGGCGTTTTCTACCGTAGCTTTTGTCCGGGCAAAGGATGGTGGGTCTATGACAACCACATCAAACTTTTCTCCAGCCTTTTGGAGCTTTCTCAAAAAGTCAAAGGCGTTGTCTTCTACCCATTCTATGCCCTCAATTTGGTTCAGTTTGGCGTTTTCCTTTGCCAAGTTTAAAGCCCTCTCGGAAAGGTCCACCGCAATCACCTTGCTGGCACCCTTCTTTTTCATGCTTAGGGCAAAGCCGCCCGTATGACAAAATACATCTAAACAAACATACCCCGGCTCCACCAAGTCCCTTATCATCCTTCTTGCCCTTCTTTGGTCCAAGTAAAAGCCCGTCTTTTGTCCCTTGATCACATCCACAAAAAACTCCAAATCCTCCTCCCATATCTTTATGCGTTCTGGCACCTCTCCGTAGAGAACACCCTCCTCCGCAGAAAAGCCCTCTATGTTCATGGCGTAATCGCTAACCCGCAGGTATATACCCTTTGGCTGTAGAGCCTCCACGAGGGCTTCTTTGACCCAATCGGTCAGTTTCCACATGCCATAGGTGGTGACCTCCATCACCGCATACCCGTCATAAACATCCACTATGAGCCCCGGAAGAAGGTCGCCCTCCGAATGAACAAGCCGAAAGGCGTTGCTTTTCAGGTGAAGCCGTTTCCTGTACTCAAGGGCAGACCTTATTCGGTCTTTTGTAAGCTCCTTGCTTGGCACCTCTCCCTCGCTGAAAGAGAGAAGTCTAACCATTATCTTGGTGTTTGGGTTTATGTATCCGTAGCCCAAAAATTTTTTCTTTGAGTCCAAAACCTTTACCAAATCCCCCGGCTTTGGGCTCCCCTTTATGTCTTCAATCTCTAAGTTATAGACCCACTGAAAGAACGCCTTTATCTTCTTTTCTACTCCGGGTCTGAGCCTTACCTCAATCATACTTCACAAGCATTCTCTTGGCTACCTCCCTTGCCTTCTCTTTGCCTTCCAGCCTTTCCAAAAGCCTTAGCCCAAACTCTAGGGCAGTGCCCGGTCCCTGACTGGTTATAACCCTCTCGTCCTCCACCACGGGCATATCCACAAAGACTGCAGGCTTTATTTCCTCCACAAGAGTAGGATAAACGGTTGCCCTCTTGCCCTCCAAAAGTCCAAACTTTGCCAGGGCGGTAGGTGCGGCGCATATGGCGGAGATGTATTTGCCCTTCTCCTCCATCACCTTCACAAGCCTTTCCACCCTTGGGTCCTGCTTTAGCTTTTCCACTCCACCCGCACCGCCTGGGAGTATCACCATATCAAGCTCCTCCGGATTTAACTCATCCACGCTAACATCTGGCACGATCTTCACATTTCTGGCACTTGGAACGGGCTCCTTTGTTAGCCCTGCGATGATCACCTCTACTCCACCCCTTCTTAGCACATCAATGGGTGCAACCGCTTCCACCTCTTCAAAGCCCTCCGCCAGCAAAATAGCTACCTTTTTTGCCATGGCAAAACCTCCTTACTTAATAATTTCTTTTTCTCTGACCCTTGGGTCAATGTACGCCAGCAGTAAGTCCGCAAAAAGGTTCCCTATAAGTAGCATTATAGTCCCAATGTACAGCCCACCCATCACCAAAAAGAGGTCCGTAGAAAGCACCGCATCAAGCATCAAAGAGCCAAGCCCAGGCCAGCCCACGATGATCTCCACCAGCGCAGCACCCGAAAGAAGCCCTGCTATCTCGTAGCCTATCAGCGTAGTAAAAGGGTTCATGGCATTTTTTAGAACATGCCTCGTAAAAGCCCAACCCTTGAGCCCCTTGGACCTGAGAAGTTGCACCATGGGAGAGTTTAAAACCTCTATGACCGCACTTCTCATGAGCCTTATTAGCCCCGCGGAGGATATCAAAGTCAGCGTGGCTATACCCACCGCCAAGCTTTGCCATCCACCCAACTGGAAAAAGCCACTTTTAGACAAAAACAGCAACAGCAAAAAGGCTAAGAAAAAGGATGGAAAGGACATAAAAACGTAGGAAAAGAGCCTTATAGCTTTGTCTGTTAAGCTTCCCTCTTTCATGCCCGCCAAAAAGCCCAAAGGGACCGCCAAAAGCCAGGACAACAGGGCAGAGGGAACCGTCAAGAGGAGGGTGTTCCCAATCCTCTCCTTTATTAGGGCTAAGACGGGTGCGTTGTATTGGAGGGATATGCCAAGGTCAAAGACCAAGGCAGACTTTAGCCACTTGAGATATTGAACAAGCAAAGGCTGGTCTAAGCCATACTGTTTTTCGAGAAGCTCTATGGTCTGAGGTGATACCTGAGGGTTTAGCTTTAGCTGGGCAAAGGGGTCCGTGGGCGATAGCTTTATGATCAAAAAGGAAAGAAAGGTCACTCCAAGCAGTGTTAAAAAACCCTGAACCAACCTAACAATAATAAACTTAGTCATCAGAAGTAGTTTGCTACAAAGAAGGGAGTGCTCTCAAAGTATCTGTCTATCTCTCCCCTGTGCTTTTCTTTCACATACCTAACGAGCTTATAGTCATCCCGTAAGCCTATGAGAGGAATAAAGTCTGGGATTGAATCCCTTGGCTCCACAAAGTATAGAAGGGCGGACATCATATCCTTCCTTGCGTCTTCTTTTAGGGAAAACTCCTCGTCCAGAAGAACCC
>DAIRFT010000123.1:0-1833 GCA_036794885.1 Thermocrinis sp.
GGAAAGAGGTAAAGCCCAAAGCCAAGAGGAGGAACCTATTCAAGAGGAAGAACTTCCTTGCGTGCATTTTGTCCGTGTGGGTAGGCCTGTTGGGAGAAAAGATACGGTGCCGAGAATGAGTTTGAGAGAGTTCTTTGAGAAAGAAATCATCCCACTCCACAAAGAAACAGACTGGAAAGAAAAGGCAAGAGAGGTAAGGGAGAAAATTCTAAGAGGCGTGTTTGTTATAACTGGTCTGGAGGATTTTATCGGCTACCTATACGCTTATATGCTGTTTGAGGATGTGCCAACATTGTCGGAAGAACTCTTCATGAGACCAACTTCACCAGGTCTTAACCTCAGAGAGTAGATCACCAAAGGTTATCAAGCGATTTCAAAATATCAATATCGTCGCCAGAATCCTCCTTTGGAGGAGTTGGAGGTTCTTCCTTGGCGGACTTAGGCTTTGAAATCGTATAGCCCTCTTTGGGAGTCTCCTGCACACGGGTAGGTTCTGCTTTTTCCTGCACGGGCGGGTTGGGAGGTTCAGTGGATTGCCCAGTCCGGGAAAAGAACTCTTTTAGCTTTCTCTCTAAGTATTCCCTCTGTTCCGCCTTGGTTGGCATTTCCTCCCGAGAGATGCTTATATCCGTCCTTTTGAAAAACTCTTCCAAAAGGGAGGCGACCAAAAAAGAAAAATGTTCGGGCAACTGCCTCCTGTAAAGTTCGGCGTATATCTCCTTCGGTAGATAAACCCCAAACTTAACCTTTTCCTTCTTCATAAGGTCTATTATAACAGAAATCTTACACATGGATGCGGAAACTTAAAGGTATAAAGATGTAGAGATATAGAAGCATAGAGGTATGGAGAAAAGGAGTATGAAGGAGGGTAGGTATGGAAAAACACAGATTTGTTGGATAAGGTTAACTAAGAATACACACGGATTTTCTGTTTAGAGACATAGGAATATAGAGATATAGAAGAATAGAAACATAAAAGAATAGAGAGACGGAAAAATAGAAACACAAAAGGTTTGTTTTAGGGGGCAATTTTTTGCGAGAATTTTTCTGCAAGTTTTATGGCTTCCAGTTCTATTTGTTTGAGGAGGCCTTTGTCTAAGTATTTTTGGGTGTATGCCAGTAGGAGGGATGTTTTTTCTTTTGTAAGCATGTCTCTGTTTTTTTGAAGGATTATGGAGAGTTTCTTGCAGGACAGGAGTTTAAGCTTTCTCACGAGGATGAGGGCAGTGTAGTATTTGTATCTTTTTTGGGACACGATGCCCGAGAGTAGGTGGGAGATCAGCCATCTTGTGTATAAGGCGGCGTATCTTTCTGTTCTGGTTATCTTACCTACTTTATTGACATAGACCACATTTTCAAGATTGCCCTTTTTCTCTTCTTCCAAGAGTGCCCATGCGTAGCATAGGTCTTCAAGCTTCAGTCTAAACCGCCCACTTTTGCCGTATTCAGGGTCTTCTCTCATCTGCGTAGCACCTCAAACACAAGTATACTAAAGCACATATAGGCACCCATGCCCAAGTGGGAATGGTTTTGTGCTTTTCCGTGTATATTACTATTTTCCGAGGTTTAATGTAATTCATCTACTTAGCACGTCCTCTTGCACCTTCTTGAGGAAATATCTCACACCATACTCTCTTGCCACTGGGTAATACTTTTTGGTTAGTTCATAGACAGTTTCATAGCTTATATTCAGACCCAAGCCTCTTAGGTCCCGATAGGCTATCTCAACAAGGTCTTCAAAGCCTAAAGAACGGAAGGGAATTACCGCATCAACCCTTCCCAGAAACTCGGGCGTTATCCTAAAGGTTCTTCCGCCACCAAAATTTATCACTG
>DAIRFT010000124.1:0-1831 GCA_036794885.1 Thermocrinis sp.
GGTCTTTTGCCTTTACCTTGTCCCCTTCAAACTCCAACTCTAACTCCTTTCCTCTGTATTGAACCCGCAGTTTCATAATGAATATTTTCACCTAAAAGGCTGTTGCATCATATGTTGCAACATGCAACGCTATCTAGAAGGATATCCTTTCAAAAGACTTGAAAATAAAGCCTTTTAAAACTGCACCCTTTTGGCATCATTTTTGCACATATATTAAGTGAAAAAACCTTTAAGGAGGTGTAAGACATGGCAACACTAAGCAAGCTCAAAGAGCTTATGTCCATACCCGGTGCTGTTGCAGCTGGGGAATTTGCAGATGATGGCAAGCTGATTGCCTACTATGGCGACATTGACGAGAAGTCTGCGGAGATTGAAGCCATGATGTGCGCCGCCAACAAGCTCATGGGCAACATGCAGGCAAAGGGCTGGACTGCATACACTGGTCAAGGGGGCTTCTACCCTGTAGTTGGCTTTGCGGTAGCCGGTGGAAAATACGCCGCCTGCATAATGGGCAATGTGGGTGTTTTTGTGGAGCTTTCTAAGGCTGACTTTGACAAGGTCTTTGAAACCTTGTCCAAATACATCTAAAAGGAGGTGAGAACCATGGCAGACTTGGACAAACTTATGGGCGTAAAGGGCGTTTGGGCTGCGGGAGAGTTTTCTCCCGATGGTAAGCTGATTGCCTACAAGGGCAACATATCCGAAGAGCACGCAGCGATGGCTGCGATGATGTGCGCCACCAATACAATGCTGGCAGATATGCAAACTCAGGGCTACACCGCCCTCTCTGGTCAGGAATGGACACCTCTGATAGGCTGGGCTCTGACCGGTCCCAAGTATTCGGTTTGCGTGGTGGGCAATGTGGGCGTCTTTGTTAACAACGACGAAGTGTCCTTTAACGAAGTCTTTAAGGTTTTAAGGGAAGTGGCGGGTAAGTAAAGCCATGCGGGGGCACGCCCGCCCCCTTTTTAAAGGAGGAGAAAATGCATAAGTTCCTTTCGGAAGATTGGATAAAGGCTTACAAAGAGGAATGGAACAAAAATCAAAAGCTCAAAGAGGAACTGAAGGACTTTTCCGCCAGCATAAAGTATTACATAGAGGGAAAAGAGGGAGACGCAGTTCATCTTATAGTGAAAAACGGGGAGGTTGTTGAAGCAGGAAAGGCAGACTCAAGGCATTACGATTTTGAAGTCGGGGCAAGCTTGGATAACTGGAAAAAGCTCGCCACAGGAGAGATGGGACCAAAGGCTGCCATGCTAACCAAAAGGCTAAAGTTTAAGGGTTCCATGATCACCGCCATGAAATATATGTCCGCCTTTGAGGGTAGTCTAAAGATGATGGGCAACATTCCCACCGACTGGGATATAAAATAAAACTTGATGGACTTTGAGGTTTTTGAAAGTTTTTTTTTGAGGGGGTCCTTGTCTTAGACCAAAAGTTAAGGGTTGTTTATGCAAACCCATCCGCCAAAGAGATTTTAGGAAACAAGTTAAAAATAGGGGAAGGGTGCAGGGGGTTCTTTTCTATCTGCCAAAGCTGTCCCGCAAAGTTTGTAAAGGAGGAGGGAGAAGGTGTTCAGGTTTATGATGTGGAGACTGCGTCTGGCAAGCATGTGTGCTGGAGCATGAGCTTTGTAAAGAATGGCTACTTTGTGGAAACCTTCAGGGATGTTAGCAATGTGGTCCATTGCATAGTGGAGGCAGAAAGACAAAGGGCACACAAGGAAGCCATACTCAACTCCATAGTGGAAGCAATACTTGTGGTGGATAAAGAGGGCTATGTGCTGGAGCATAACCAAATAGCCCACAGGATGCTATGCAGGCAAGAGGAA
>DAIRFT010000125.1:0-1803 GCA_036794885.1 Thermocrinis sp.
GGAGTGGCGTTCTGTCTGTTACCGCAACGGATACTGCGGTGCTCTCGGGCACCTAAAGATAAAAGTCTTTTTCGTAAAGTTCCTTCAGGCTTTTGGTTTTTAGCTCCATGAGTTTTAAATATAAACCAGTGGTTTGGCTATAATCCACCAATTTTGAACTAAGGTTCTAAGTTCTCAAATGATTTATCTTTTCTCAAGCCAAGGTTCGTATTCCATAATTTGTTCAAAGGTATAGGGACATTCTTGTGGAAAGTCTTTTTCTGTGGGAAATCTACCAAAGTGCCTAAGGGCTAACTTTTCATTCCCTTTAAACCATGCTATTAGGTCTAACACCGCATCTTCCCATGCCCGTTGCAAGATTTCTTTTTCCTGAGCCTTAGCCTTAAGGGAAGGTGCATCCTTGAAAAGTTTTAGAATTTCCTTTCTTGCGTTGAGGATGCTCTTTTTCCAACCGCTACCCATATAAGCGGATTCCCTGTAGTTTTCCCACTTGTAGAGGTGTTCCATTATGACCGCCATAAGGCTTATTACACTTCTCAGTTCTTTCCTTGCCATATACTCTATCTCCTCTAAAAGGTTCTCCCAATCTACAAGCTCAAACTCTTTATTTTTGAGAAGTCTTATGTTCTCCATTACCCACAGATAAAAGTCCTTCTCATAAAGCTCATTTAGGCTTTTTACCTTTAGCTCCATAGAATTTAAGTTTAAGCACAAAAGGGTAAAAAGCTTGGCTATCGTTTAATATACCTTCACTGCAACGATCCTTTTGTACAGATTGGTAAGCCCATCCCTTTCCAAAAGGTTTTTAACCACCGCCTTTGGATAAACCATCTTTCCATCGTCCCTTTTTATGCCATAGATCGCATGATAGATCACCGGGTCCTCTCCCTCAAAGCCTCCAAAGATCATTATGTGCCCTTTCATGTATAACACAGTCCGGTAGGGTGGGAATGTTTTCAAGAGTTCCTTTAGCTCTTGGTAGCTGTTAAAAGTTCTCTCCACACCCCTTCCGACGGTAGCTTGCTGGCTGGAGTTTCTTGGAAGTTCTATACCAAAAACACCAAAGAAGGCACGCACCAATGCGGAGCAGTCATAAAAGCTTCCCCATTTGTAAGGCATCCCAAGAAGGCTGTCAAGGAGAAGCTTTGCCTTATCTTCTGAAAATTGCCAGTAGCCTTCTATAACGCCCTCCCCCTTTATCCACTCAATACTTCCATCGGGCATCAAAACCAAGTATCTGTCCTTTTCCCTTGAAAGATAGGGAATTTTTGCAGACATTGAGTATTCAAGCCCTCCTATCTTAAGCTTGGGCTTTACCACCACCAAAAAGGGAAGGTCAAGAAGTCTAAAAAATTCTTCCTTTCCCAACTCTTTCACATCCTCAGCCTTCAGCCATCCCCTCATTATGGGACTTTGAACATAGAACCATCTTCCATCCTTAGACCGGTGGAGCACTGCCAAAGGCGTAAGAGGGTCAAGGGCGGTGTACTGATTGTAATCTATATCCGGGTTTCCCTTATGGACTGCCAGCCCTGTGGGAAGGAGCTTTAGGTTTGTTCTCCTTAGGGTTATGCCGTACTTTACATCCACCTGTTGGGGCACTGCGTCTAAATTAGCATTTTCAAGGAGTTTTTTCATAAGCCCTTCCGTTAATGGCACATCGCCCAAGTAAAGCTTGGTTTTTGGATAGTTGTCCTCCAAGAGCCAATCCTTGAGCTTCTCTCCTTCCAACTGACGGGGGAAGCTCCTCAGGTTTGCCATCTGAGGGAAAAGCTCAAGGGAAAAGGCAAAGGAAAGGCTCAA
>DAIRFT010000126.1:0-1797 GCA_036794885.1 Thermocrinis sp.
TGCTTAAGAGCCAAGAATTTGGCTACTTTCAAGAGAGGGTTTGTTATGTCAGTAAAATCCACGGGTACTAAAAATTTCATCTTCACACTCCCAGTTTTAATTTTACTACTTCCCATAGATAAGGAAAGAGGTTTGGAGTGCCCGCCACAACGTCCGTACCATTGTTTAAACCCTTCGTAAGCTCTGCTATACCTCCAGCTTCTTTCACGATAACCATTCCCGCAACCACATCCCAAGGGTTCAACTCAAACTCAATAAGCCCGTCAAAGACCCCCTCCGCCAGAAAGCACAGATCTACCGCTGCCGCACCTGGTCTTCTCATGGAGCCCACTTTCTCAAAAACCTCCTTAAAGACCTCCCAGTAAAGGTTCAAGTCCCTTTTTGCCCTTGAGGGAAAACCATAAGAGACGGACATCCTTCGCAGTTCTTCCCTTGTGCTCACCTGTATCCTTTTTCCATCCTTGTAGGCGCCAAGCCCCTCTCCCGCGTAATAGAGACTGTTAAAGTAAGGGAGATAGACAGCGCCCACAACGGGTTTGCTTTCCAACACCAAACCCACTGACACACCAAACATGGGAAAACCACACAAAAAGTTCTTTGTGCCGTCCAGGGGGTCTATATACCATACCGCCTCTCCGAAGATGGACCCACCGTTTTCCTCACCTACCACCGAGTGATGGGGGAAGTGCTTTAGTATGTAATCTCTTATTCTCTCCTCCGCTTTCTTGTCTGCCTCGCTTACCACATCCTTTTCGCCCTTGAAATAAACCTGGTTAGATAGAAGTTTGCGGAAGTACTCCTTTAGCACCAGACCGCCAATTAAGGAAGCCTCTTTTGCCACCTGAAGAAATTTTTCTGAGTTCATCAAGGTAAAATATTATCACACATGAAAAAGGCTTTAGTTTGGGGCTTAGGAGTAAGCGGAAGGTCTGCCATTGAACTTTTAAAGAGTAAAGGCATTGAGGTTTATTGGGGTGATGATAAAGAAAAGGTAGATTTTAGGGAGTTTTTGGAGGTTGTGGATACGGTGGTTCTCTCACCGGGTATTCCCCCAAGCCATCCCCTTTGGACGGAAGCACAAAAAAGAGAGATAGAAGTTATCGGAGAGTTGGAGTTGGCATGGAGGTTCTTTGAGGGAAGGGCAATAGCCATCACGGGCACTGACGGGAAATCCACAACCACCAGGCTAACCTACCTTATGCTGAGCTCCTATTTTGACAATGTGGAGGAGGGTGGAAACATTGGTGTTCCCTTTTCGGATATAGTCTTAAAAAACCCAAAGGGCTTGGCGGTCTTGGAGGTTTCTTCCTTTCAGGGTAAAAGCTTGAACACCTTTCGCCCTGTGGGTGGAGCCTTTTTGAACTTCTCTCCAGACCACTTGGATTGGCATCCCACCCTAGAAGACTATCTCCATAGTAAGTACAACATCTTTGCAAGGCAAACGGAAGAAGATTTTATAGTGTTAAACGAATTCCAAAAGGAAGTGGCAGAAACACCCACAAGGGCGCAAAAGATTTTTATAGGGCAGAAGGATGCCTTCATCAAGGATGGCAAAGCTTACCTTTTTGGGGAACCCCTCTTTGAGTTGGGAAAACTCAAGCTCTTTGGTCTTCATAACGCATACAATCTTCTGTTTGCCTCCGCCATAGCAAAGAGGATGGGTGTGCCCACAGAGAACATCCAAGAGGTTGCCTACACCTTCAGGGGACTTCCTCATCGTTTGGAGTATGTGGGAGAGATAAGAGGTGTGAAGGTTTATAACGACTCTAAGGCTACTACACCTCATGCCCTTCAGTC
>DAIRFT010000127.1:0-1784 GCA_036794885.1 Thermocrinis sp.
AAACCCTCCCCCAAGAGGGCTACAAAACCGCCAAATTCTGCTCTATGTGTGGTCCCGAGTTCTGCGCCTACAAAATATCCCAGCATGTTTCTGATAGGGTGGAGGAAATGCTCCAGCAAGAAAACTGGATGGCACCCTAATCAAACAACCCCAAAGGGCTCTCAGCCCTGCGGGGCATATTACTATTTACCATCAAAATTTCTACTACAATTAGAATAATCCTCTTTTAATCTTTTCTTCCTGCATCTTTAAAGTGTTAATCAAAGATGAAACACTTTCTATTTCTACTTCAGCCAAATGTCTTGCGTGTTCTATTATTTCTTCGACGGGTTTATTTATTTTTATTTTTATCTTCATACCTTTCTTTATTGCCACATAGACTTTGTTTTCTATAATTGAAACATGAAATTCGCCAACTCGCTTTCTCAGATCAATAAACCTTTCCATTACGTTTGGTGTCAAGACTCTTCTGACCTCTACTTGATCCTCTGCTAACACTCGAAAAAGCTTATTGAATTCTCTGCTTTCAAGCTTAGTCTTTTGCATCCCTTTAGTGGAGGGTAGATTATGGTATCCTGAAGTTATTATTATCTTCCTTTTGTTAAAAGGTGTATCTATTATGTATAATCTGCCACTGAAAATTAAATATCGCACTTTCTGCTTATTGCCCTTAGAGTCCCTCTCTTCTCTTACTTCCCACAGTGATATATTTGAGGCTTTAAACGGAAAATCTAAAACAACTCCCTTTACAAGACCATCTGAGTTGTATGCATCAGGCTTCTTAAATAGTCCGGAGGATAAAACCTCCTCAAGGTCTAAATTTTTCTGATGTTCAAATTCTAAATTTAGCTCCCTAAATATAGGTTGATAAATCTTATCTGCAATTTCCTTCTCGATAGTGTTGTATAGATAAGCTAACATTCCCAAAAAGACCAAACCTAAAGAAGCCAAACCGATCCACAGAGCTGTTCTATCTGACACATAGGCGATAAAAGCCATAGCAAAAGCTAAAATGGAAATAAATCCAAAGAATTTAATGTTTCCATATGTGTTTTTTCTTTTCTGCTCAAGTTCCTCAAGTGCCAGTTTATCCATTTCGTTCATTTGTTCTAATCCCAATGGTCCAACTTATTTTTTAAATAGGTCTCCTATGTTAATGTTTGATCTTTCCTCTTCTGGGATTGTGAATACTTGTTTTCTCTGAAAGCCAAGCCTTTTAGCAAAAAAGTTAGAGGGTATTTGTTCAATAGCATCGTTATACTCCTTTACCGCTTGGTTATAAAATCTTCTTGCTGCGGCTATGGATTCTTCCACATCCGTTAAAGCTACCTGAAGTTGTAGGAAATTCTGACTTGCTTTAAGTTCTGGATAGTTCTCTGCCCTTATTTTTATTGCGTTTAATGTTTTGGAAATCTCCTGTTCAAGTTTAAATTTTGCCTCAACATCCGTTGCCTTCTCTGCCTCTTCACGGAGTCTGACTATTTTCTCTAAAAGGTCTTTTTCATATTGCATATAAGCCTTTACTGACTCCACTAAGTTGGGTATCAAGTCCCTCCTTTTTTTCAATTCAGCATCAATGACACCAGCGGCGTTTTCCACATTATTCTTCTTGCTTATGAGGCTATTATAAACATAAATGAGGTATAGCACTAGTATTACCACCACAGTTATCACAACTATGGTCATTACTCTCCACCTCCTTGATAGTAATTATACAATGAAAAAGTTAAGTTTAAGTCAGATATTTCTCTATCTCCTGCTTTATGGAAGGGTCTATGCCCAGC
>DAIRFT010000128.1:0-1775 GCA_036794885.1 Thermocrinis sp.
GGGAAAACTTCAGATACAGAGAATATGTAGGACACAGCTGGATAAAAAGTATAAACAATGCAAGGAATGAACTTAAGGGTATCTTTAAAAGGCATCCGTCCGTAAAGACAAAAGCCCAAGAAAGGGAAAATATACAATCCGCATGGGAGTGGGCAGTTTATAGGTTAATTAACTGGTTCAAAGAGCCTCAAAACCACGACCTTGCTAAAAAATACTTTGGCAGACTTCCTACAGAAAAAGATTTCCCTAAGGAATGTCCTTATACCTTTGAGCAGGTGATGGAATACGAGCCTTGGGTTGAAGATTAAAACCATGAGACAAAAAACCCAAAATCTAAAGGAACTTTATGAAAAGGACTTTTATCTGTGGGTGCAGGAAACTATAAAGCTTCTCAAGAACAGAGAGTATGACCTCGTAGATTGGGAGAACCTGTTGGAGGAGATAGAGGATATGGGACAGAGGTATCTGGACAGTGCTGTTAGCTTTATGGCGGTAATCTTGGAACACCTTTACAAGTGGGAAAACTTCAGATACAGAGAATATGTAGGACACAGCTGGATAAAAAGTATAAACAATGCAAGGAATGAACTTGATGTTATCTTTGAAAGGCATCAAAGCATAAGGAAAAAGTCAGCTGAGGAGTTGTCCACCGCTTGGCGTATTGCTGTAAAAAGGCTTGTAAGATGGTTTAAAGAAGATGAAAACCACGACCTTGCTAAAAAATACTTTGGCAGACTTCCCACGGAAAAAGATTTCCCTAAGGAATGCCCTTATACCTTTGAGCAGGTGATGGAATACGAGCCTTGGGTTTAATCCCTCAACTTCCTCAAGCAAAAGGAGTTTATAGATTGGAGGGAGTCCTGACGAGGGATTTTTCAAAAGAACTTAAAAAAACCATATTGAAACAAAAGCCCCCAGTAGGGGCAAGCAATATTTACTCCTTTTCTGGTTTAGAGAAAAACCTGAGGAAAGGTTGGAATATTCTGGAAATTATGCCTTTTGGTGGCTCTTCTTGATTTTTTACTTCCTCAGAGGTATTCACATTTCTTAGGAGAAGAACATTGCCATGATTATTTCTTAATTTGATGTCTCCATAATAAGCCAGAAAATATGCAGATTCAAAGGGATAGGCTATTCCTTCTTTGAAACACATATCCTTGAAGTCCTGTAAGGTAAGCTCTCCGTCCATTTTATGAAGCACCTTTTCCCTTGCGGTATGAACGCTCTCTTCAAATCTTTCCTTTTCATCCCAGAGTTTCAAAACTGCATTAAAGCTCAAACCCAATATCCTTGCGAGGCTACCTTCTACTCTATTGGCAAGCCTCATATCAATCACAGTGTAGCCAATTTCTCGCAACTCTTCAAAGACAGGATGGGGTTTAAGCCATTCATACCTATTTCTCTTGTAGGTGATTCTAAGATAGATGGGCTTTAACATCGGATGCTCTGTTAAAGTGGTAAGTAGAATACTGTCATTTGTTCCTATCACAACTTTTTCTGCTTTGTGTTTGCTTGCCAGCTTGTCTATCATATCCATTTCAATCTTTTCCGTCTCCTCTAACTGAACACCACGACGTTCCCACAAGCTATGAAGCTTTTCTCCCACCTTTTGCCAGTAGTCTACCTTAGGATTAACCGCAAAGTATATAGGTGCTTCTGGAAATATTTTTCGTAGCTGTGTTATAAGATGAATTTGGTCCGCTCCCAAATACCACTGGGAGTCAATAACCATAATCTTTTTTACCTTCTTAGACATCCTACTACCTCCCCTCAGC
>DAIRFT010000129.1:0-1771 GCA_036794885.1 Thermocrinis sp.
TATAGTTTCTTCAGGAAGTCTTGGCTATTTAAATAATTTCTCACCCGAGGTATAGTTTTATAAATTATAACACTATTTTAGGTAGGGGCTAAGGTAAAAGTATAACTCCGAACCACCTCTGTTGTGTATGTATAAACACCTACTGTTATTTTGTTTTGCCTTGTTTTCTACATAGAAAACTTTATCCTCCGAGGTGTCATAAACTATAGTGCAAATCCTTTCAGGGTCAAGTCCTGTGTAATTGGAGTAGTGAAAGTTCTCGAATCTTGTTAACGAATCTTCAAAAACTACGATCTTATCTGCTATAGTAAAAAAGCTTGCATCTATGTTGGCTCCGGGATTTAAAATTACCAGCTTATTCCTACTCCTTGCGTGTTGGAAAACTTCTCTATAATAATGGTAATTTTCTACGACTTCATCAATGAAAAAGCCATCAATTCTTTCCGATCCATAAAAATTTAACCACTTATCCATATCGTTTTTAACATCCTCTAAGCTTCTGCTTCCGTAAAATGTCATAACATAGCTAATTACTTTAAAGCCTCTTGACTTTAGTGTGGTTATGGCATTTAGAAAGTTTGGATCGGTATATCCACCTGGACCATTACTTGCATTAACGATCACAAAAACATCATTTACTGTTGTTAGATTGTATAACCTTTCCCACTCTCGCTGATAAGTTCCTACCGGATAAGAGTAAAGAGGAATGATATATGCGTAGTTGTCTTTTGAAGATTGCACACTGTCATTATCACCCGATGAACCACAACCAAACAGCGTAGCTAAAAATACACTTAAAAAGAGCTTAAATCTTTTTGGCATCCCCCATGTTTCCTATTATACCATACACTTAAAAAACTTGCACGTCCGTTTGTTAAGCATATAATTATATTAGTATATCCTTATTAAGGAGGTTCTGCTATGACTATGGATAGAGCTCTTAGGCTTACATCTGGTGCCTTTTTGCTTTTGGTGCTTCTAATTGGCATACTTCCCTCCAATGCTCATTGGTTTTGGAAGTTCTTTTTGCTGTTTATGTCCCTAAACCAAATACAGTCCGCCTTTACCAACTGGTGTCCTGTTATTACCCTTTACAAAAAACTTGGGATAAAGGAGTGTGCGTAAAGCTTATCAGACCTAAAACAAGGGTGTAAGGTTATCTTCTGTGTAAAAAATACAGGGCTACAAGCCCATAAAGGGCGGAGGACAAGAGCAGAAAGCTATGAAAGACAAAAGCTACCTTCATACCTTCCTTTAGGGATTCTCCAAAGAACTTTTGAGGCAAAGAAAAGCTCAGTTCGTAGGTGCCAAGACCTCCAAAGCTGTGAATGGGCAAAACTGAGCTCAGCTCTCCTCCCAAAAAAACCCAGAAAGAGTTCCACTGAGGGAACCAAGCCAAGAAGCAAAATTAAACTTGAAAACTTCAGAAGGCTTGAGATCACAGAAAGGGAAGATGCCAAGGTAGAGGTCAAAAAATCACCCTTAAAGTTTTTGAACTTAGATACTGGAACATGAATAAACAAGGAGAGAAAAAATAAAAAAAGGGATAATAGGTAAAATCTAAAATCTCCTCTATGAAGGGCGTAAAAAAAGGTTAAAAGCACAAAGAGTGCAATAAGGTCCAAAATCCTACCCCACAAAAAAATCCCCACAGACCTTTGGAGGCTCACACCTAAACGTTTTGAGTAGTAAAACCAGCTTAACTCTCCAGTTCTCGCAGGCAATAGGTTGTTCAAAAATACATTTGCACTGTTTATTAAGAAACATTGGA
>DAIRFT010000130.1:0-1765 GCA_036794885.1 Thermocrinis sp.
ACCTAAGGATTTTGCCTTTATCTTTGTGGATGATGTGGATTCCTTTTTGAAGACTGCTAAAAACATAGACAAAGCCCTCTATCTTCTGAACTTCTCTCCCGAGGACATAGAACTAGCCCTAAGGCTCATCCGTTTGAAGGAAAAGCTAAACAAGAGTCAAGAGGATTGGGAGGAAATAAAGAAACTCTCTGAACAAGTTGCCGGAGTGTCCCAAAAGAGAAAGGGTGTCCTTGTGGTGTCCTCTGCTACCTCTAACCCAAGGTCAAGCAGGATCAAGCTCTTTAGGGAACTTTTGGGCTTTGAGGTAGGAACTCCCACCTTTTATCTTAGGAACGTGTTGGACGCATACGAAGACATAAACAAACTTCCCTTGGAGGAGTGGATCAGAAAGCTTGGTAAGGGAGGGCTGGTCTTTGTTCCCTCTGACAAAGGGAAGGAGTACGTGGATTTCCTAAAGGAGAAACTCTCCCAAAAGGGGATAGCCTGTTTAACCTACGAAGAGCTCTCGGAGGAGAACTTAGCCCGTTATGAAAAGGGAGAGGTAGATGTGCTCATAGGTATTGCGTCCTATAGAAACCCTCTGGCTAGGGGCTTTGACATGCCTCACGTGGTAAGGTATGCCATCTTCTACGGAGTGCCAAAGATCGTTGTTTCTCTGAGGTTTGAGGAGAACCTCTCCCACCTGCTCTGGGCTTTGAGTAGCATAAGGACGGAGATCGTCAAAAAGCTTCCGCATCTATCCCAGAAAATTGACGGTTGGCTCACAGCCCTGAAAAAATACCAATACCTGAGTGAGGAGTTTTTGCAAGATAAGCCTCAGCTTAGGGAAAGGATTGAAAACCTCAAGAGGGAGATAGAGGAATTTTTCAATTCGGAGGAGGTCTCAAGGCTCTTGCAAACTTCGGAGGATATTACCCTTAAGCTTGGGGAGGAAGGAGGCAAGCTTTTTGTTTCCGATGCCACTGGCTACCTTCAAGCCAGCGGTAGGACCTCCCGTATGTTTGCGGGCGGGATAAGCAGAGGGCTAAGCTTGGTACTGGTGGATGACAGAAGGGTTTTCAAACATTTACAGAAAAAAGTCCGATGGTTCAGCGATGATATAGATTTTGTGGAGCTAAGGCAAATTGACCTTGAAGGTGTCCTTGCTGAAATAGACAGGGATAGGCTTTTGATAAGAAAGTTCCTTGAGGGACAGGAGGTCCAAGAAAGGAACACACTGCTAAAGCCCATCCTATTGGTGGTGGAGTCTCCCAACAAGGCGCGCACGATAGCCAACTTCTTTGGAAAGCCTGTCAGGAGGAGAGTAAACGGGCATGAGGTTTATGAAACATCCACCGAGAGCCTCTATTTGATGATCAGTGCGTCTTTGGGGCATGTCCTTGACTTAGTGACCGAGGGTGGCTTTCACGGAGTTTTGGTGGATGGGTATGTTAGCCCAATCTATCAGACAATTGAGGGAAAGGAGGATGTAATCACCAGCCTTAGAAGGTTAGCCCTTGAGAGCCAAGAAGTTTTTATAGCCACAGACCCAGATGCGGAGGGTGAAAAGATCGGCTGGGACATAGCGAACCTGCTCAGACCCTTTGTCAAAAGCATAAGGCGTATGGAGTTTCACGAGGTTACCAAGAAGGCAATAATAAAATCCCTGAAAGAACTCAGGGACATAGACGAAAACAAGGTTAAGGCTCAGGTGGTCCGAAGGGTCTCCGACCGGTGGGTGGGCTTTGAATTTTCCCAAAGACTTTGGAGTGCCCTTGGCAAAAAC
>DAIRFT010000131.1:0-1757 GCA_036794885.1 Thermocrinis sp.
TTGGAATTGATCAGGAAAAGAAAAGGGCAGGCAGACCTCCAAAAGTCTCTGACCTACAGTTTAGTGGATAGTTTTGGGCTTATGGGAGATAAGAGATACAGGGGTTGTGGGTATGTAGAGGTTCGTGAAAGTAAGGAACAAAAGGGCATAAGGCAGGTGGAGGAAAGGGATTACCTTACTTGCTTACCTTTATGGCTACGCTATAGGCTATAGCTTTTTCAGGAAGTCTCAAATATGGGGGTAATTTCTCACCCGACGTGTGTTATAATATTCCCTATGATAAAGATATACGCCAGTTCCGCCTTTGGATTTACGGAACACTCGGTGGATGAGTTTGGAACGATCCCAGAAGACAGAATTTTATGGATTGATGTGGAAAAACCGACGGAGGAGGAGATCTTCTGGCTTAAGAGTGCAGTTGGCTTTGAAATGCCACCGAGGGAGGTTCTTGAAGACATAGAGATAAGCAGTAAATACAAGGAGGAAGGTGAAAAGATCTTTATGAATTTCTCTTTTATCATTCAACAAAAGGAAGACATACTGGTAGAGCCTGTCCTTTTCTTCCTCAAGGGTAGGTTTATGGTGACCATCAGGTACAGAGATATACCGACCCTTATGATCTTTCAAAGAAGGGTTGAAGTTCAAAGGCTCGTCTTCCAATTTCCAGAGGAGATGTTTTTACAGATCATAGGCATAGAGGTGGATAGAATAGGAGATAGACTTGAGATCCTCGGAAGGCGTATAAGAAAACTCAGGAAGGAGGTCTTTGAAGAGCAAACGGAAGAGATCTTGAAAGATGTATCCTACTACGACGAACTGAACACAACCCTAAGGGAGACAATAAATGAAAAGCTCAGAATTCTCTCTCACTTTGTAAAGAGCCCAAAGATCAACGCCCAAACCAAGAGAGAGATAAAGGTGATCCTTGAGGACCTTTATACACTCTTGGATTACACATCCGTTTACATGGACAAAATAGACAGCATACAGGACACACTGATAGGTCGTATAAACATAAGGCAGAACGAAGCGGTAAAGATCTTTACAGTTTTGGCAACCATCTTCCTGCCTGCAACTCTCGTAGCAAGCATCTTTGGTATGAACTTTGAAGTCATGCCAGAGCTTCAGTGGAAGTATGGCTATGTTTATTCCCTTTCAGTGATGGTTATAATCACATTAGTCCTCATCTTTTGGGTAAAGAGGAAGGGATGGCTATGAGAAAACATAAAGGAATTAAGATTGAAGACGTATTTTTGGGTTTTATAATTTTGTATGGCATTCTTTATCCTCTCATCATAGCCTCCATCATATACACGTCGGACGAGCCTATAGAGGATGAGTTGGTGAGTTCTGTGGTGGAATACTTTGAAGAGGGCAAATGCACCTTAGATGGTCCAAAGGGGCTGACAGTAGAAAAGAGAGAAGACTTAGAAAGGCTCACAGCTATATGTCAGAGGATAAACCAAGAGGGCTTTGATCTGAGAACAAAAGAGGTTGAAGAAGGAAAGGCAATTCTGTATTACGGAAAAAAGGTAAAGGGTTTGGAAAGAAAGCTGATCATTGAGCTTACCATTGAAGAAGACAAGATCACAGGTATAAGGGAGGATGAAAAAGGGCGTTGATGTGGGGGGAACCTTTATAAAGGTCCTTTGGGAGGATGGCAAAAAGGAGAAAATCTATGTTAGGGATATATTCCAAAACAGAGAAGAGTTTATAAAAAAGCTAAGGGAAGTTATAAAGGATGGCAGACCGTCCAG
>DAIRFT010000132.1:0-1735 GCA_036794885.1 Thermocrinis sp.
TGGGAGGAGTGCGTAAGGCACGGTGGAAAAGCGGAGCATTTTGAGGACAAGGAGAACCTTACAAGCTTTTTATCGGGGCTTTTGAACAAGCCAGCGGTGGTTCTCTTTAAGGGCTCAAGGGGTATGCGTCTTGAGGAGGTTCTTCATGGGTTGCAAAATAAGGAAATTAGAATATAATAATATTCTTATAATGAAGATCCTGTGGGCTTTTGCCTTTATGGTTAGCTTTGGGTGGGCGGTGGAGCTAAGTGTATCGGACGTGCTACAGAAGGCTCTGGAAAACAACAGGGAAATAAAGGCTATGCAAAGGGAGATTTCTGCGGGCAGGCTGGAGCTAAAGTCAGCAAGGGGGGCTTACTACCCTCGCATAAAGCTTGAGGAGAACTTTACCAGAACGGACATACCCGCCTATGCCTTTACGAGTCGGCTCAACCAGGAGCGCATAACAACGCAAGATTTTGACCCAGGTAGGCTTAACAACCCAGGTGCCATAAACAACTTTGAAACAAAGATAGGCTTGGAAATTCCCATATGGCTTGGAGGGAAAATTCAGGTGGGGGAAAGGCTGGCAAAACTGAACCTCTCCATACTGCAAAGGGAGGAACTTAGAAAAAAAGAGGATGTAGCCCTGAAAGTCTATGAAGCTTACGGAGATGCAGTTCTTGCCAAGATGTCTGTTGATGTTTCCAAGCAAGCTTTAGAAAGTGCCCAGGAACATCAAAGGCTCGCAGAGGAAACTTATAAGGTAGGAATGGCATTGCTCTCGGATGTGTTCAGGGCAAAGGTGTATGTGGAAAAGGCAAGAGAAAGGCTCTTTGCTTCCCAAAAGGACTACGAAACCGCCAAGAAGGCTTTAGAGTTGGTGGTGGGAACTTCCCTCGGAGGCTTTGATGTGGTAGATATAAAGGAGTGCCCAATGGTAGAACTAAATGGACTCAAAGAAACAGCCCTCCAAAGGAGGGAGGACCTGAAGGCTATGTATGAGAGGGCTAAGCTCTTTAATGAATACTACAACCTTGAACTTTCCAACAACCTGCCTCAGGTTTATGCGGGTGCCTTTTACTCTCTGAACTCAAAGGACTTTCCCTTTGGCGCGGACGGAAAGGGATACATGCTCATGCTTGGTATATCTTGGAGCTTTGACACGGGGCTTAGCACCCTAAACAAAGCCAGGGCACACTTGGAAAGGAAAAAGGCGCTGGAGGAGAGGACAAAAGGCATGGAGGAACTCATCTCCTTTGAGGTGGATCGGGCAAGGGCAGAGTACGAAAAAGCCCTCAGCGCCCTTAACTCTGCGAGGGAGAGGATAAAGGCAAGCGAGGAAGTTCTAAGAGTAATGCGGGTCAGATACAAAAACGGTTTAGCAAGGATGGTGGATATCCTAGATGCCCAAACGGAGTTGGATATGGCAAGGTTGGAAGAGGTGAAGGCTCTGGTGGATTGCTGGAAGGCTTACGCAAGGCTAAAGCACAGCATGGGAACTATCCTTGAGGAGGTGCAAAGATGAAAGGATACATCAAGTATATAGTCTTTTTGGTGGTGATCCTTTTGAGCATCCTCTGGCTTGGTGGCTTTTTCTCCAAAAGGACGCCCACAAAGGAGGTTGCCAAAGAAAGTAAGGTGGTGCAGGGGCTAACGGTGGGTACAGTGGAAAAAATGGACTATGTGGAGACTCCCTATATAGGGCAAGTGGTGGCAGACCAGAGGGCTGAGGTCTCTACCCGTATTATGGGCA
>DAIRFT010000133.1:0-1726 GCA_036794885.1 Thermocrinis sp.
GGTGATAGGTTCTTAATAGATGGTTTTATAAACCTTCTGAACTTTCTTTACTTTAGAGTGGTTAAGTTTCTGTGGATTAAGCTGGACGTATACACGGTGGACCTTTTTGTTAATGGGGTTGCCAAGTTTTCCTCTAGGTTTGGTAGAAAAGCAAGCCTAATACAAACTGGTCTTCTAAACAACTATGTAGCCTTTTTGCTCTTTGGGTTGGTTGTTCTGCTGGGAATAATCATTTACTTTATGGGGTGAGCCATGGAACTTGTGTCTGCGGTTTTTCCCTTCATTCCTTTGAGTATAGTCCTGCCTTTGCTGGGCATAGTGCTCATTGTTTTTCTTGAGGAAAAGTTTGCCAAATGGATCGCCCTTGTCTTTTCGGGTGCGGTCCTTGTTCTCTCTTTGGTTTCCCTCTTTTACTTTGACTTTTCTCAAGCCCAAAAGGTTCAGTTTTACCAAAGCATAACCCTAATTGAGGAGCTGAAGCTAAGCCTCTCCTTTGGTGCAGACGGGCTTTCCTACCTTATGTATATTCTTACCACCTTGGTTTCCTTTGTAGCCATATGCTGGTCTGTAAGGGACCATCAGATAAACCACCGGCTGAAGGAATACTATGCTTGGTTTTTGCTAACTGAAAGTGCCCTCGTGGGTGTATTCACCAGCTGGGACATGCTCGTCTTTTACGTCTTTTATGAGCTTACCCTTGTGCCCATGTTCTTTGTTATAGGCATATGGGGCTACAAGCTAAGGCTCTACTCCGCCTACAAGTTCTTTGTTTACATCTTTGTCTCTTCTTTGTTTTTACTTCTGGGAATAGTAAGCGTTGCGGTGGAGCATTACAGACAGTTTGGTAAATTCTCCTTTTCCTACTTTGACCTCTTGCAAAACCAGTATAGCTTGGCTTTTGGTCTTTTCCTTTTCCTACTCTTCTTTATTGCCTTTGCGGTAAAGACGCCCATAGTGCCCTTTCATACATGGCTTCCCGATGCCCACGGTGAGGCACCCACCGCTGGTTCTGTGGTGCTGGCGGCGATACTCTTAAAGATGGGCACCTATGCCCTCCTAAGGTTCAACATTGGACTTTTCCCAGAGGTTGCAGTCTTTTTGATGCCCGTCCTTGTGCTTTGGGGTATAGCCACCATAATCTTTGCCTCTTGGTTCACCATAAGCCAGAGCAATGTTAAGCGTTTTGTTGCATACTCTTCTGTTAGCCACATGGGCTTTGTGGTGGCGGGTATGTTTTTACTCAACAAAGAGGGTCTCAGGGCGAGCATAATGGAGATGTTTGCCCATGGACTTACCTCAGCCTCTTTATTTATGATGGCAGGTTTTATATACAACAGACTGCACAGCTTTAACATGCAGGCACTGAGGGGTTCCATAAGGTTTATGCCAGTGTTTGCGGTTCTTACTGCCATAACGGGCTTTTCTTCTATGGGTCTTCCGGGTGGTTCTTCCTTTTGGGGTAAGTTTTTGACCATAATGGGTGCAAGGGAATACACTTTGCAATTGGCGCTTCTTGTCCTTGCGGGTGCCTTCTTCAGCGTCCTTTATGTGCTTTATCTGTTAAAAACCTTATACTTGGATGTTAAAGAAGAGGGTAGGCTTGTCCATTTTACGGATGTCAGGGGGTTTAAGTTGGTTGCCTTCCTGTTGGTGGTGGCGCCCATGCTTATGGTGGGGCTTTTACCTTTCCTCTTCTTTGCCTTCTTTGACGCCCACATTGACCTTC
>DAIRFT010000019.1:0-9828 GCA_036794885.1 Thermocrinis sp.
CATAGACTTTCAAAAAACTCAATGAGCATTACATAAGCTGAAAGCGAATCCTTCAGTTCTTTTTTCTTACGGAAGCCCTCCGCTAGCCTAAGGGCTTCTTCTGTGGTGTATCTCTCGTCCCAAAAGTCAAGGGATACACCCTCGGGGAGTATGGATTCTAATTCTTTTGCAAACTTTCTAACTTCCAAAGCCCTCTGTCCTTCCTTCCCGCTGGGTGTTAGAGGAAGTCCCAAAAGGACAAAGTTTACTCCATACTCTCGAATTACAGAAAGGATAGAACTATAAACTCCCTCTCCGTTATAAAGAGGTTTCAGTGGGACCGCCAATTTTAGGGATGTATCACCTAAGGCAAGTCCCAGCCTCTTTGTGCCCCAATCTATAGCCAGAACCTTCAACCAGTCCTGAAGCCCACCACCTTGTAAAGAAGACAAAAGCCCGTTATTGCGGTTCCTATAAGCACCAGCCCTATTATACCCAAGACCCACCATAGACCACCCTTGGTAAAGGCAAGGTAAATAAGTATGAGCCCTATTACTACCCTCACTGCCCTGTCCCAGACCGCAACGTTCTTTTCCATGGCAACACCTCCTTTTTTTATATAGGCACGGGCGGACTCGAACCGCCGACCTCCGCCTTGTAAGGGCGGCGCTCTTCCATCTGAGCTACGCGCCTTTTATACCTTAATATAATAACACAGGTGAAAAAAGTTATAGTTATAGGTGCAGGGTTAGCTGGTAGTGAGTGTGCTTGGCAGTTGGCAAATACTGGGATAGAGGTGCATTTGTATGAAATGAGACCTCACCAGATGACACCCGCACATAGAACTGGCAATTTTGCAGAGCTCGTGTGTAGCAACACCTTTGGTAGCATAGAGCTTACCTCCGGTGCGGGGCTTTTAAAGGAGGAGCTTTTAATCCTTGATTCTTTGATTATAAAGACCGCCAAGGAGTTTTATGTACCCGCAGGCACAGCCCTCGCGGTGGATAGAGAAAAGTTCTCCCAAAGGATCACAGAAATTTTGACCCACCATCCCAACGTAAAGGTATTTTATGAAGAGGTTAAGAGGGTGCCAAGGGATGAGGTAGTAGTGATTGCCAGCGGTCCTTTGACCTCTCCAGCCCTTGCGGAGGATATAAAGGAGCTGGTAGGTTATGAATACCTTTACTTTTACGATGCCATCTCTCCCATCGTAGAGGCAGATAGCGTGGATTTCTCCAAGGGCTTTTGGGGCTCAAGGTACAACAAAGGGGGTGCGGAGGATTACTTCAACTGCACGCTAACGGAGGAGGAGTATAGGGTTTTTTATGAAGAGCTACTCAAGGCGGAAAAGGTGCAACTTAAAGACTTTGAAAAAGCCATATACTTTGAGGGCTGTATGCCCATAGAGACGCTGGCAGAAAGGGGCTACAAAACCCTTCTCTTTGGACCCATGAAGCCGGTGGGTTTGACAGACCCAAGGACGGGCAAGGAACCCTTTGCGGTGGTGCAACTTAGGAGGGAAAACAAAGAGGGGACTCTCCTTTCTTTGGTGGGCTTTCAAACCCGAATGACCTATTCGGAGCAAAAGAGGGTCTTTAGGCTCATACCATGCCTGAGGAATGCGGTCTTTGTAAAGCTTGGTTCTATGCACAGAAACACCTTCATTCAGTCTAACCGTGCCCTAACACCCTTTTTGAACATGAGAAAATATCCAAACATCTTTTTTGCTGGTCAAATAACGGGCGTAGAGGGTTATACTGCTTCCGTAGGCACTGGACTGATGGCTGGTATAAATGCGTCAAGGTTGATAAGAGGTTTGGAGCTTGTGGTCCCGCCGGAGGAAACCATGCTGGGCTCATTGATAAGATACATCACCTCTAAACAAGGGACACTCCAGCCTATGGCACCCGTCATGGGGCTCTTGCCACCTTTGGACCAAAAGGTCAAAAGTAAAGAAGAAAAAAAGAGGTTGCTTGCGGAGAGGGCGATCAGGGCAATGAAAGCCTTCAAGGAAGAGATTTTGAAGGAATGAAGCCTCTAATAAGGCTAAGTGGGATTAAAAAAACCGTAGGTTCTGAGCAGATTTTAAAGGGCATGGACCTGGAGATTTATGAGGGAGAGTTTGTTTCCATAATAGGTGCCTCGGGCTCTGGCAAAAGTTCCCTTCTTTACATACTTGGGCTTTTGGACAAGCCAACAGAAGGAGAGGTATTCTTTGAAGGTGAGAAGATAGACTACTCCAACGACAAACGGCTTTCTTACCTGAGAAATTCTAAACTTGGCTTTGTCTTTCAGTTTCATTACCTGGTGCAAGAGCTCAGCCTTTTGGATAATGTAATCTTGCCCGCTATAAAAAAGGGAGTGCCTATAAAGGAGGCAAAGGAAAGGGCTATGGTTCTTTTAGAAAGACTTGGGTTGAAGGGAAAAGAAAACAGAAAACCTTATGAAATTTCTGGGGGAGAGATGCAAAGGACAGCCATAGCAAGGGCTCTTATAAACCAACCAAAAGTCCTTTTGGCGGACGAGCCCACTGGAAACTTAGATTCCACCAACACCCAAAGAGTTATGGACATATTCAAGGAGATCAACAAAAGTCAGACAACCATTGTAATGGTTACCCACGAGATAGACTTAGCCAGACAAACAAAACGTATTGTGGAGCTCAGGGATGGGTCTGTAATAAAGCAAGAATATCTTCAACAGTTTTCACCGGGTCCTGGGACCTGAGGATGCTCCTTCCTAAAACCACCATGTCTGCGCCATTCCTTATAGCCTCTTCCAAACTGACAACTCTCCTTTGGTCTTCCCTTTCTTCTTCTCCGAGCCTCACACCGGGAACCACCGCAAAGAAGTTAAACCTTGACTTTAAAAGAGGAAGTTCCTTTCCAGAACACACGAGACCCGTAATACCACACTCAAGGGCGAGGCTTGCCAGCCTTAGCACATACTCCTCCTTTGACAGGCATACGCCAAAATCCTTTAGATGTTCTTCTTCCAGGCTTGTTAAAAGGCTAACACCGAGCAGTCTTATACCATTGCCCACCTCAACCGCCCGCCGTAGGGCATCCCTCCCAGATGTTATATGAACTGTTAAATAGTCTGCCCCAAGCTCCCTTGCAGACAGCACGCCCTTTTGGATTGTGCTCGGTATGTCGTGGAGTTTGAGGTCCAAAAAGAGTTCAAAACCTTCCTCCTTTATGGGCTCTGTGATCCTTCTGTGGTGAGAGATGAAGAGCTTATAGCCCACCTTGAAGGTTATATCTTTGCCCCTGAGGGCTTTGACAAGCTTAAGGGCATTCTCGTATTCAGTATCTAATGCTACGCAGAGCTTTGGCATTAAAATAGTATATTATGCCAGGAGGGGTGACCGAGCGGCCGAAGGTGGGTGATTTGAAATCACCTGTGGGTCTGTAGGGCCCACCGGGGGTTCGAATCCCTCCCCCTCCGAGATTGTAATTTGACAAAAAGAAGCTTAGAGGAGGAGTATAATGTCAAAGGAGTTCGAGCTTGGTATAGGGCTTTTGAAGAAAATATACACAGACCTACAGGCTCTGAGTACAGCGGAAGATAAACGTCAAGTAAAGGAGTTGGTGCAAGTTATTATGAACCCCCTTTTGGCAGGGGCTTATCAGATAAAGGTAGGAGAGGGACCTCAGAAGGACAAGCTTTTGGAAATTCTTTTTCCTTTGATAAGAGAACTTAGGGATATGCAAAACCTTGAATCCATCAGAACTTTGGCTAGTGAGCTGGTCAATGCCTTGAACGCCATAGAAGCAGAGGTAGCTACACAAGAGGGTAGCAGTGGATGAAAACTACCATTCGGACCCTTTTTAACAAGAAGGAAAAGGGACAAAAGATCACTATGATCTCCACTTATGATCATCTATCTGCCAAGCTATGCGAACAAGTGGGTATAGATTGCATACTGGTGGGTGATTCTTTGGGTATGGTTTTTCAAGGGAAGGACTCCACCTTGGAGGTCACCGTGGAGGAAATGATCTATCACACAAAGGCAGTCCGAAGGGGCGCAAAGGAGAGCTTTATCATAGCAGACATGCCCTTTATGAGCTATCAAGTTAGCGTGGAAAAAGCCCTTGAAAACTGCGGTAGGCTAATAAAGGAAGGTGGAGCAAACGCGGTTAAGTTAGAAGGAGGAGAGGAGATAGCGGATTTAGTTTATAAGCTTGTTCGTATAGGCATTCCAGTGGTTGGGCATCTGGGCTTTACTCCTCAGAAGATAAACACAATAGGAGGCTACAGGGTGGTTGGTAGGGAGGAGGAGGCAGAAAGGATCAGGAAGGATTTTAAAATATTAGAGGAGGCGGGTGCCTTTATGATAGTGCTTGAAACTATGCCCACGGACCTTGCTAAGGAGCTCACACAATCTGCTAAAGCTATAACCATAGGCATAGGGGCAGGACCCCATTGCCACGGGCAGGTTCTTGTTTTTTACGACCTTGTGGGTTTGGTGGAAGAGATAAAACCAAAGTTCGTCAGGAGGTATATGAACTCTGCAGAGCTTTTTAGGAAGGCTTTGGAAGAATTTAAGGGGGATGTAGAAAGCGGAAACTTTCCATCTGAGGAGGAAAGCTATGGATGAAGCAAAGCTTTTAGAGTTTCTCAGCAAGCTTGGATACATAACAAAAGACCAAGCCCAAAAAGCGATCTCTTCGAAAGAGAAGAACGAAGACATTATAACAACTCTTCTAAGACTTGGTTTTATGGATGATGAAAAACTCTTGAATTTTTACACAAAATATACACCACAAAAACTCTGGAAAGGCGACTTAAACAGCATAAACATACCCGCCGAGATCCTCAACAAAATACCTCAAGAGATCCTAAAAAGGCATCTGATCGCACCAGTTTCTTACCAAGATGGCAAGCTAACCGTAGCCGTGGTCAATCCTTTCAATCAATCTGCTATAAATGAGCTAAGATTTTCCAGTAAGATAGACAACATAGTATCCTACGCGGCGACTAAGAAAACAATAGAAGAGATCCTAAACAAGCTATATTTACAAACGCAGGACATAATTGAAGAAATTGGCGAAGTCGGCGAAGTAGAGATAGAAACATCAGAATTAGAGTTATCCTTAAACGCTGTAAGTAAAGAAGCGGCAGAAGCACCCATAGTTAAGCTTGCAAACTTTCTTATTACGGAGGCGGTAAATTTAGGGGCGTCTGATATACACATAGAGCCTCAGGAAAAAAAGCTGGTAGCTAGGTATAGGGTGGATGGTGTGCTGAGGATATTTCATGAATTTCCCATAAATATAAAAGATGCGGTTGTTGCAAGGTTTAAGATAATGGCAAATCTGGATATTTCGGAGAGACGTAAGCCCCAGGATGGTAGGATAAGGGCAAAGATCGGCAATAAAAAAGTAGACCTAAGGGTTTCCACTGTTCCTGTAGTGTATGGTGAAAAGATAGTTATGAGAATACAGGAAGCGGAAAAGTATTTAAGTGTGAAATTAGAAAACCTTGGGTTTGAGCCCGATGACCTTGAAAAGTTTAGAAAGGCAATCTGGACGCCATGGGGTATGATTTTAGTGACGGGTCCAACTGGTTCGGGAAAAACGACTACTTTGTATTCTGCTTTGATGGAGCGCAACAGCCCTGATGTTAATATAATGACTGCAGAGGACCCGGTGGAGGTTTCCATCCCCGGATTAAATCAGGTGCAAGTTAATGAAAGGATAGGACTTACCTTTGCTTCGGTTCTTAGGGCGTTCTTAAGACAGGACCCAGATATAATCCTCATAGGTGAGATAAGGGATACAGAAACCGCAGAGATAGGCATAAAGGCAGCCCTTACGGGTCATTTGGTTTTTTCCACCTTGCACACCAACGATGCTCCCTCTTCCATAACAAGGCTTGTTGATATGGGTATAGAGCCCTTCTTAGTGGGTTCATCTTTAATACTTGTTGTGGCACAAAGGTTATTAAGAAAGCTGTGTCCCAAGTGTAGGCTTGTAGATAATACCCCGAAGGAAGCCTTGGTTAGATTGGGAGTATTGAAAAGTTTAGACGAGAATATAACCATATACAAGGCTAATCCAAAGGGGTGTGAAGAATGTAAAGGGACTGGCTACAAAGGAAGAATTGCGGTTCATGAGATTTTAGAGGTGGATGAAGAAATGAGAAAGCTGATCGTTAAAGGTGCAACCGCCGAAGACATAAGAGACCTTGCTAAAAGTAAAGGTATGCGCACCCTCTATGAGGCGGGAATGTTGAAGGTGCGTAGGGGAATAACAGATATAGCTGAGGTGGAGAGGGTTCTCGCGAAGTGATCTACAGAAGGAGGGTGCAATTTTACGAAACGGATGCGCAGGGTGTTTTGCATCATTCAAACTACTTCAGGCTCTTTGAAGAGGCAAGGGGCGAGCTACTCAGAAGTTTTGGCATTCCCTACTCCAAACTGAGGGAAGAGGGCTATGAGGTGGTCCTTTTGGAGGCAGAATGCAGGTTTAAAAAGCCTATCTTTTACGATGAAGAGGTATGCGTGGAGATAAAATTGGATAGTATGGACAGGTATTTTTTCAGTTTTAGCTACCGGTTGTTTGTGGAGGACAGCCTGAGGGCAGAGGGAAGAACTAAGCACTGCTTTGTTAAAGAGGGTAGGCTAACATCTATCCCCAAAAAGGTAAGGGAACTTTTTGATGTTTGAAAAGCTTATCCTTTCCCTTTACGCAGGGACGCTATTTTCCATAGTCTTTTTGGTAGCACCCGTTCTTTTGCGGACCGAAAAGGATAAAAACCTTGCGGGTAGATTTTATGGAAGGATCCTCTGGAGGTTTTACAAGCTTGCATTTTTTATGCTTTTGTTTTATTTTCTATTAGCTGATGAAAAAGTATATACCCTCCTGCTTATGGTTGGTCTGGCGTTGAACGTAGTGCTGTCTTTCTACCTAAAAAATCTCAAAAGGGAGTTGGGGGATATAGACCAAATTGATTACGATCATCCCAAGAGGATTAAGTTCAGAAGGCTTTCTTTGTTATCCACCGCCCTTTTCTTTATAAACTTTTTGCTTTCAATTTTTGTTCTAATAAAAACCTTTGGAGGTGTTAATGGAGTATAGGGTAAACAGGCAGATAAGGGCAAAGGAAGTCAGGCTTATCAACCAAGATGGAAAGCAGATAGGCATAGTGCCACTTCAAGAAGCTTTAAGAATTGCAGAGGAAAGGGGGTTGGACCTGGTGGAAATAGCCCCAAACGCCAACCCTCCCGTTTGTAAGCTATTAGATTACGGAAAGTTTTTGTATGAGCTAAAAAAGAAAGAGAAGGAAGCAAGGAAGAAGCAAAAGGAACACTCTATGGAAGTAAAGGATATGAACCTCTCTTTGCGTATTGATGAGCACGACCTTAAGGTAAAACTAAAGCACATGAGAGAATTTTTGGAGGATGGGGACAAGGTGAGGGTTAGAATAAGGTTCAGGGGTAGAGAAAATGCCCATCCAGAACTGGGAGATAAATTGGTCAGTAAAATTGTGGAGGAACTCTCAGACTGTGGGCAACTTGAGGGACCACCAAAAAAGGAAGGAAACTTTTTGACCTTTTCCCTTTTGCCAAAAAAGAAGTAGTTTTTGGTGGAGCGGAGGGGATTTGAACCCCCGACCTCCTACACGCCAAGCAGGCGCTCTCCCGCTGAGCTACCGCCCCTACCCAGAGAAATAATTATATCAAAAGATTATCGCTGTCAAGAAGTAGTCGGATATTAGCACCAACATAGAGGATGCAACCACACTGTTGGTGGTAGCCCTGCCAACACCCTCCGTGCCACCCCTTGTGTAAAAGCCAAAATAACAGCTAACCGCGGTGATGATAAAACCAAAGAAGGTAGCCTTGTATAGTCCGCCTAAAAAGTCATGCAGTTCAGTGAGGTCTTTCATTTTTTCCCAGAATAGATATTCATTAACTCCAAAGAGTTTTACCACCACAAACCATCCACCAAAGATGCCAGCTATGTTGGACAAAACGGTGAGCATTGGAACACCAAGAGTTCCAGCCACTATTCGAGGTGTGATAAGATAGCTACGGGGGTCCATACCCATTACCTCTAAGGCGTCTATCTGTTCGGTTATACGCATGGTTCCTATTTGGGCAGTCATAGCAGAGCCAACACGGGCAACCACCATCAGGGCGGTAAGCACAGGACCAAGTTCCCTACCCATAGAGAGGGCTACCACCGCACCTATTAAAAATTCTGCGTTGAACTTGTGAAAGGTGCTGTAGGTTTGCAAAGCTATAACTCCACCACTAAACAGGGAAGTTATTAGCACCACTGGGGTGGTTTCTGCCCCCAAGTAGGCAAGCTGTTTTATAAAGTGCTTTAATCTTGGAGGATTTTTAAACAGGAAAAATATAGCCCAGAGGGTTAGAAGGGTTGCCCTGCCTATTTCTTCAAAAACTTTTAACATGTTCTATGTAAATTCTATACCTTTCCTTTATCTCTTCCATAAAGTCTCCGCCCAACTTTTCAAGAAAGGCATCTGCCAAGACTAAAGCTAAGGCGGATTCACCCACCACCGACGCGGCGGGCACTGCCACCACATCTGTTCTCTCCTTTCCTGCCCTCACCTCCTCTTTTGTTAAAACATCCACACTTCTGAGAGGCTTGGTTAGGGTGGGTATGGGCTTCATGGCACATCGTGCTATTATAGGCATGCCGTTGGTTATGCCCCCCTCCAAACCTCCCAAGTTGTTGGAATACCTAAAGTATCCTTCGCCCTCTCTGTAGCCGATCTCATCATGGACCTCGGAGCCAAACCTTTTGGCTGCCTCAAAACCAAGCCCTATTTCCACCCCCTTTATAGCCTGAATGCTCATCATAGCCTGGGCGATCCTTCCGTCCAGCTTTCTATCCCAATGCACATGACTGCCAAGCCCAGGGGGCACACCAACCGCAAAAACTTCAAAAACACCACCCAAGCTTTCACCCATCTCCTTTGCCCTGTCTATTAATTCCACAAAGTCCTTATCTTTGCTTGGGTCTGGAAACCTAAGCTCCGACTGTTCTGCCAATTGATGCCTCTTTATTAAGTCCTGCTCCTCTATGGGGGGGGCAAACTGGACCTATGCTAACCACATAGCTTCCCACAAAGACGCCAAGCTCTTCCAAAAATCTCTTGCACACCGCCCCCAAGGCAACCCTGCAGGCGGTCTCTCGGGCAGAAGCCCTCTCAAGGACATTCCTAAGGTCCCGCTGGTTATACTTTATACCACCTGCAAGGTCTGCGTGCCCCGGTCTTGGTCTTGTAAAGGGAACTGCGGTCTCCGGTCTTTCTCCCTCCACCGCCATCTTTTCTTTCCAGTTCTCCCAATCTCTGTTTTCAATGAAGAGGGCTATGGGACCACCGAGGGTTTTGCCAAACCTTACACCCGAAAGGATCTGCACCCTGTCCTTTTCTATCTTCATTCTGCCCCCTCTGCCGTAGCCCCTCTGTCTTCTCTCTAATTCCCTGTTTATATACTCTGAAGAGAGCTCTAAATTGGCGGGCAAGCCCTCTATTATACAGACTAAACCCTTACCGTGAGATTCACCAGCAGTAAGAAATCTTATAGGCATCAGGCTAAGAGGACTTTACCGCCTTAACTACCTTACCCGCCTTTAGACACTTGGTGCAAACATATATCCTTCTTACGGTGCCATCCTCAAGCACTGCTTTAACCCTATGAAGGTTAGCCCTAAAAAACCTTGGATTGCTCTCCGCAGAAAAGGTCACACTTCTTCCTACCTTGGTAGTCTTTCCGCAAACATAGCACTTCGCCATAGTTTTATAAATTATAACACTATACCTCAGGTGAGAAATTCAGAAAAGCTGGAAAAACCTTTTGACAAAGAGCCC
>DAIRFT010000134.1:0-1713 GCA_036794885.1 Thermocrinis sp.
GCCTGTGCGGATTTATCGTAAAGAGGCACACCACATTCGTAAGGATAGTCCTTTAGGGCTGATGGAGCCTTTGGTCCAAGCAGGTAGTTTAAAAAGACCATAAGCAGGGCAATGCCAAGCATAACAAAGCCAAAGATCACAAAGCCCAAGTAGTCCATCTCCTTTACCTCCTAAAGAGCATCTCTGAAGTAGGGCTAATGTAATTCCAAAGGAGCATGGGAAGTATGCCAAGGATCAGCAAAGACGCTGCCATCAGAACCATGGACACCTTTTCAAAACCTGTGGGATTGGTGATCGCCCGCCTTTCTCCCTCCTTCATAAACATGAGCACAACCAGCCTCAAATAATATCCTGTGGATACACCCACTCCAACGATCATCAAAATACCAACCCACCACAGCTTACCATAAGCCAAAGACATAAAAATTAGAGCCTTTATCAAAAAGCCCACTGTGGGAGGAATACCAAGGAGTGATAAAAGGGCTATGGCAAAAACCCAAGCCATAAAGCCCTGCAAGTGCTTTAGCCCGTCAAAGTCTTCCAACTTGTTTTCCCAACTTCCGCTACGCTCCAAAACTGCCAAAACCAAAAAGCCAAGCATACCCATTATGGAGTATGCCAAAAGAAAGTAAATAACCGCCTTTAATCCAATGGCACTGGCTACAGACACCCCTGCCAAAATGTAGCCCGAGTTGGCTATGGAAGAGTAGGCAAGCATCCGCTTTACATCCTTTTGGACAAGTGCCACAAAGTTTCCGTAGAGGAATGTAATGACCGCCAAGGTGCTAACTACTAAAACCCAAGTGTTATGAAAGCCCTCCTGAACCAAGGGCATTACCCTTAGCACCGGTGCAAAGAAGGCTATTTTGCCCACGCTGGACATGTAGGCGGTTATGGGCGTGGGTGCACCTTGGTAGGCGTCCGGGAGCCAAAAGTGAAAGGGCACGACCCCTATCTTTATAGCCAAGCCAAAGAGGAAAAAGACCAAACCCAGAATAAGAAAGCTCTTATCCGGTGCATTGAAGTGAAGAACATGCCTTAAATCAAAGGAGCCTGCGTATATGTAAAGGAAAACAGCACCATAGGACGCCAAGGCTATGGCAAGCCCACCCAATATTAGGTATTTGAACGCACCCTCCTTTGAGGTGAAGTCCCTCCTTTGCAGGGCGGTAAGGATATAAAAGGATACAGAAACCGCCTCAAGGGCTATGTATATCAGAAGCAGGTTGTAAGAACTGACAAGAACCATACCACCCAAAAGGGAGAAAGCCAGAAGGTAATAAAACTCTCCATACAGGGACTTTTTAAACCTCTGATACTGAAGGGTGAAGGCAAGAAGTATTATGGTAAGCAGTATCATAAAAAACTGAAGCAAAGAGGAAAAGGAATCCCTGACATAGAGCCCGTAAAAGGTTTCTCCTCTGAGGTCAAAGTTAAAGACCAGATAGAGCAGTGCCAGGGTGTAGCCTATCACACTAACGCTTATTGCCAAGGTATGGGAGAGCCTTTTGTATATGAGGTCAAGGCTGAAGAGTACAAAGCCCGTGATCAGAACAACCAGCTCTGGAACAAAGAGGGCAAGCTTTGGAATTTCAATCTGAATTAGATCCTTCAGTTCCATAAGCCACCCTCCAAGCTTTTTAATACCATCCTAAGAAGAAGGTCAATGTGGGCGTCAAAGAAGGCAAAGAAGAGGAAAGGTAAAAGCCCCAC
>DAIRFT010000135.1:0-1651 GCA_036794885.1 Thermocrinis sp.
TGCCCTTTTAAATACTCCACTAAGTTCTCCGACAGCAACCCAAGAAACTCAAGGTATTCTTCCCTTCTTTCCCACACAAAGAGTTTGGCTTTTTTGAAGTCCGCCTTTCCTTTGCCCTCCACCACGTAGGCAAAAAGGGTCCACGGTGCACCACAAAAGCCAATAACAGGCACCCGATCCTGTGCCCTTCTAACTTCTCCTATTATTTCATTAACAAACTCTGTGTCCTTGCTTGTGATCTTCCTAAGAGCCTTAACGTCTCCATCCCACTCCAAATGGGGACCTTCTCCCTCTTCAAAACGCACGTTTATGCCCATAGGCTCAAGGGGAACTAAAATGTCTGAAAAGATGATAATAGCATCCACATCCAAAAGCTCCAAAGGGAGCAAAGACACTTTTACTGCAAGCTCCACATTTTTACAAAAGCTCAGAAAGTCCCTCTCCTTTGCCCTAAGTTCCCTGTATTGGGGCATATACCTACCCGCCTGACGCATGAGCCAAACGGGAAACCTCTCTATCCTCTCGCCCGATAGACTTTTCAGAAGAAGCATTTTGAGTATTTTACCACTAAGGCTGTGGTGTTTCCATGTTCTCCTTTACTTCCTCAAGCCAGGGCTTGTATTCCATTACCTGTTCAAAGGTGTACGGGCAATCCTTCGGAAAGTCCTCCTCTGTGGGAAACCTGCCAAAGTATTTTTTAGCTAAGTTTTTATTTTCGTCTTCATCAAACCAAAGAACTAACCTACGAACTGCCCTTTTCCAAGCCTTGTTCAAACTTTCTTTTCCCTGGGCAACCCTCCTCAAAGAAGGATTATCATCAAAAAGGTCTGCGATTTGCATTCTTGCAGTATTTATACTTTTCTTCCAATGGCTACCCATGTATTCATTCTCTCTGAACTTTTCCCACTTGTAAAGATGTTCCATAATGACTGCCATATAGCTGATCACGCTTTCAAAGTGCCTTTTAGCCATATCCTCTATTTCCTCCAGAAGGTTCTCCCAATCTACAAGCTCATACTCTTTGTTTTTAAGGAGCTTTAGGTTTTCCAGCACCCAAAGGTAAAAGTCTTTTTCATAAAGCTCCTTTAGACTTTTGGTTTTTAACTCCATGAGTTTTAAATATAAACCGGTGGTTTGGCTACAATTTAACCCAAGGTTTGTATTCCATAACCTGCTGAAAGGTATAGGGGCATTCTTGTGGGAAATCTTTTTCTGTTGGCAACTTTCCAAAGTATTTTTTAGCAAGGTCTTGGTTTTTAGGTTCTTTAAACCAGTCAATCAGACTATAAACTGCCAACTCCCATGGGGTTTGTATATTTTCCTTTTCCTGAGATTTTGCCTTTACGGACGGATGTCTTTTAAATATTGTTCTCAGCTCCTTCCTTGCATTGTTTATACTCTTTATCCAGCCGTGTCCTGCATACTCTCTGTATCTGAAGTATTCCCACTTGTAAAGGTGTTCCAAAATTACCGCCATCAGGCTAACCACACTGTCCAGATATCTCCGTCCCATATCCTCTATCTCCTCCAAGAGGTTTTCCCAATCTACAAGCTCAAACTCTCTGTTTTTGAGAAGCTTTAGGTTCTCCAGCACCCAAAGATAAAAGTCTTTTTCGTAAAGTTCCTTCAGGCTTTTGGTTTTTAGCTCCAT
>DAIRFT010000136.1:0-1649 GCA_036794885.1 Thermocrinis sp.
TACCCACCGCCACAGCCAAGTTGGGCATGCATCTTATGACCTTTTCCCTTCCCAAAAGCTCCTCAATCTTTTTTAGAGATAGCCCTGCCACAATGCTAACCAGGATCTTTCCCTCCATTTTTCCCCTGAGGTTTTCAAGGACCTTTCCTGCATCCTTGGGCTTTACCGCAAGCAGTAAAAGGTCCGAGTTTGCAACCAAAAATTCCAAGTCCTTTGCCCATCCTATTCCCATCTCCAAAGCCTTCTCCTTTTTGCTTGCGTCTGTGTCAAAGGCTACCACTTCTGCGGACCTTTTTAATCCCTCCCCAAAGGCACTTCCCATATTTCCAAAGCCTATTATCCCAACACGCATAGCTAAAATTATACTGGGATGGTAAAGGTAAGGGAAATGGAAAAGGAAGACTTACCGGAGGTCTTTAGGATCAACAAAGAAAGCTTTACCACCGACGCATGGAGTAGGGAGGGCTTTGAGAGGGAGTTTAAGCTTCCTTACTCGGTTAGGTTTGTGGCGGAGGTGGAGGGCAAGCTCGTAGGATACTGCATCCTTTGGCTGATAGAAGACTGCGCCCATGTTATGACCTTTGCAATAGACCGGGCTTATTGGGGAAGAGGTATAGGAAAGGAGTTTTTGAAGGAGGTTTTAAACAGGCTAAGGGGCAAGGTTAAAAAGGTGCAACTGGATGTTAGAAAGTCAAACATAAGGGCTATAAGGCTCTATCAGGCTTTAAACTTTTACATCGTAGGAGAAAGGAGGCATTATTATTCCGATGGCGAAAATGCTATTCAGATGGAGTATAGCTTTGATGGTCTTTAGCCTTTTTGCCTTTGGTTCTCCTTCTTTGCAGGAGGCGGAGGTTATATACCTGCCAGAGACCCACGACAACCTCAAAGACCATAAGTTCCAAGAGGAGGTTATAAAAAGGCTCTATCAGGAGGGCTACAGGTTTGTCTTGGCGATGGAGATGTTCCAGCAACCCTTCCAAAAACATCTTGATGATTACATCGCCTGCAAGATTTCAGAGGAGGAAATGTTGGAAAGAACCGAATACAGAAAAAGATGGGGCTTTCCCGCCGAGTATTACTCGCCCTTGTGGAGGTTTGCCAAGGAAAAGGGCATAAGGATATACGCCCTTAACATACCCAGCGAGTTGGTCAGAAGAATCTCTAAGTATGGCTTGGAGAATGTGAAAGATGACCTTTTGCCCTCCAAGGTCTATGAACACACACCGCAGGAAAAGGAAAGGTTAAAAGAGGTGCTGAAAGAACACCCAAAGGTAGATGAGAAGAGGTTTTTTGATGTGCAGTCTGCGTGGGATAACGGTATGGCTCTGAGGATCGTGCGCATACTCTCGGAAAACAAATCTGCAAAGGTGGTGGTTATCTTGGGTAGAGGGCATGCACCCGATTTAAACTCCGGCGTGCCGAGGATCGTCCAGCTTCTCAGAAGGGGAACAAAACAGCTCATTATGGAAAACCCGTCCTCTTCTCAATGGACTTCTCCAGAGATAGCTCATCCGCCAACTCCACCAAGCTTCCAAACTGCAAACCGTGAGAAATCCTGCTCACCTTGAGCTTGCTAAACCTCTTCTTCAAAAGCTTTATCAGATAGTTGGCGGTTGCCTCTCCCTCCAAGTTGGGGTTTGTGGCTA
>DAIRFT010000137.1:0-1639 GCA_036794885.1 Thermocrinis sp.
AAAAGTAAGGTCTTGCCAGTTCCTTCAGTTCCCTCTGGGAGGGCAGTGGGTTGGGAATGTTGTTTAAAGCCTTTCTGAGCTTGTCGTAAGTTCTTCTGTATAACCACGCAAAAAATGAGATGGCAGATTTTTTAAGGTAATAGTTCTTTACAAAGGGCTTGGCGTCTTCAAGCTTGAAAAGTTCCATGTTTATAAGATAGTCCATCCAGACCGCTACGGGTGGTGGGATCACTTCCGCACCTTGCTCCTCCAACCATCTTTTTATGTTGTAATTTCCGTCTCCTTCGTGGGTCTGAAGCCAAAACTCCCCAGTGATCTTTACCCTTGCCTTTGGCTGAAGTCTATCCACCTCTATTTCATCCCAGAGCTTTTTAACCTCCTTTAGGGCATCCACAAAGTAATCGGTGAATATGTGCCAAAGCAAGTTTCCGAGCTTTTTGCCCACTATGGGTCTCTTTTTGAGTCTTTCATAAAGCACTTCCACACTGTCCTTTACCACCTGGTCTGTTTGACCCTTTTTTACTTCGTAAGGTCTTGTGGCGTATTCCATGTCGGTTATCAGGTCTCCCATAAACATGGCATAGACGAGCCCAAGGGTAAGAGGCATGCTTATTTCCAAACCTCCACCCTCTGCAGACTGTTCAAGCTGCAAAAGGTCCAAAAGAAAGAGCCTAAAGTCCCGTAGGTTTAGCCCTTCAAGGACCCTCTCGTAAGATTCGTGATACTGTCCGAACCTACAGGGTCCGCAGGCACCGATCGTAACGAAAACATACCGATCCTTTACCGCATCCCTTCCTTCCCTCTTTTCAATGTCCATAAGGGTCCTTGCTAAGTTTCCGGCGGTGAAGGTGGTAGGACAGCAAGCACCCACATCTATGTGTTCCTTCCCTATGTCCAAATCTATCCTCTCTATGTTGGGCAAGGGCTTTGCCTTATAGCCCATGTTTTCCAAGGCACCCGTTATAAGCTGTTCATGTTTAAAGGTAAGCCCACCGAAGAGTATGGTAGTGTATGGTCTCTCCTCCTTGGTAAAGGGTCTTGGCTTGTAGGCTTTATACTCAAAGCTTACCGCTTCCATGATATCCCTCCTGAAAAGTTTTTTTATAAAATAAGCTGAACTTCAGGGTAACAAGCTGAGGAAAATCACCCTCAACTTATCTGTTCTATGAGGCTGTTCTAAAAATCCCTTATCGGGACCGTCCCCCCAGCCTCTAAGGGAACTAACCTACTCCTCACCCTATCCCACACCCCTTCCACCAATACCGGCTTCAGAGGAGAAAGGTCTCTTGGTAAGACCTTTCCAAGAATAGGGAAGAGGAGGGCTACCCTCAGAACTTGCCAAGCTACATGAGAGACTTTTTCAGTCTCTCCCTGCTCAGGATTCCTTCCATTGGCTCCCTCGCATCCGCTTGGCTCACTCTGAAGGCTTTGTATGAGATTAGCTAAAAGCTTCCTTGCATTCTCTACATTCTTTAGTTCGCTTTTTATGGCATTCCTTTTGTATTCGTTGCTTTCCTTTTCTATAATTTCTCTAAGTTCCTTTTCTCTCTCTTCATACCTCTTCAGGGCAAACTCTAAATATGCTTTGTCTTTTAAAAGTTTCTCGTAGTTCTCAGGCATGTCCTCTTTAAAGCCCAGT
>DAIRFT010000138.1:0-1625 GCA_036794885.1 Thermocrinis sp.
GGCGGAAAGGATCGCACAGGTGGAAAAGGAAGCCCAGGAGGAGATAGAAAAGGCAGTGGAGGAGATAAGGAAAAAACTTGAAGAAGAAAAGCAAAAACTCCAAGAAAGGCTAAAGGACATTGCGGAAGAAATCGTAAGAAAAATAGAAGAGGAGGCGGCGTAATGGCAGAAGGGCATCACACCATAGAGCTAATTTGGAAGGGGCTCAACATACTGCTCTTTTTGGCAATAGTCTATTACTTTGGTAGGAAGCACATAAGCCAAGCCTTTGAAGGCTTTTTCTCCAAACTAACGGAAGGTTTTGAAAGCTCCGAGAGGGAACTGAAGCAGGCAAAGGAGACCTTGGAAAGGGCAAAGGCAGAGTATGAGGATGCCAAAAGACGCCACACCGAACAGATAGAACTCGCCAAGCTAACCGCCCAGCAGATGAAGGAAGAGGAGCTCAAGAAGGTAGAAGAGGTGGCAAGCAGGATAAAAGAAAAGGCAAAAGAGACCATTGAGTTGGAGACCAAGAAAGCAAAGGAAGAACTCCTGCGGTTTGGAATGAGGCAAGCAAAGGAGCTTGCCCTCCAAAGGCTATTCCAAGATTTTGAAAACCCGGACATCCAGAAAAAATACGCAGAGAAAATGCTCAGGAAACTGGAGGTGCAAAAATGAACAGGGAGCTTTCAAAAAAACTGGCTAAATCCCTGCTGAATAAACTTCCTAAAGAAAGGTCCGTTTTAATTCAAGCAAGCGAGTTTCTTGGCTTTGTTTATAGTCTATACCGGAAAGAGAGGCTCTTTAGGGACTTTATACTGAACCCACAAGTTCCCAACGAAAAAAAGGTGGAGTATTTAGTAGGTCTTTCTTCAAAATTTTCCTTACCCTCGGAGGTAAAGGAGTTTATAAACTACTTGGTGGAGCTCAACGCAATGCCTATGTTGGGGGAAATCAAAAGGCTATATGATCACGAAGTAGAAAAGTTCCTAAAACTTTCCAAGGCTTTCATAATCGTTGCCAAAAAGCTTGATGAGAATACCTTAGAGTCCATAAAGTCAAAGGTTCAACAGATCCTCAACAGGGAATTGGAGTTTGAAGTCCAAGAGGACCCATCCCTCATAGGGGGCTTTGTGGTAAAGACAAGCGGTTTTGTTTTGGATGCTTCAGTAAAGAGGGCTTTAGAAAAATTAACATAGGAGGTTCCAGATGGCGATGGAGAGAACTTTGGTAATTGTTAAACCCGATGCCTTTGAAAAGGGAGCAACTGGCAAAATAATAGACAGATTCCTATCCGAAGGCTTTAAGATTGTTGCCCTCAAGCTCTTCAGGTTCACCACAGAGCAGGCAAAGGGCTTTTACATAGTGCACAAAGACAGACCCTTTTATGGGGAGCTTGTGGAGTTTATGACCTCGGGACCTGTGGTTGCCATGGTTTTAGAAGGAGAGGATGCCATAAGGAGGGTAAGGGAGATCATAGGTCCCACCGACAGCGAGGAAGCAAGGAGGGTTGCTCCAAACTCCATAAGGGCACTGTTTGGCACTGATAAGGGTAAAAATGCAGTGCACGCCTCAGATTCTGTAGAATCTGCCCAGTATGAGATTCCCTTTATATTCTCAAGGTTGGAGATGGTAGAGTAATGTTT
>DAIRFT010000139.1:0-1621 GCA_036794885.1 Thermocrinis sp.
TTTGTCTTTTAAAAGTTTCTCGTAGTTCTCAGGCATGTCCTCTTTAAAGCCCAGTGCCCTCCTTCCTATCACATAAGCACCAGCTACATCTTTATCTATGCTCAATTGCGGTGCATACTTTAGCATACCTATAACTGATGTGTAGGCAGGATTTATCTCTACTATTTCCACTCCCTTTATCATTGCTACCCTCTTTAGCTTTTGCAAGAACTTTTTGGCGTTGCGTTGATGAAGTCTTTTTCTTAACTCAGCTTTCCCATCTCCACGCATTCCTTTTCTGAGTTTCTTTAGGTTTTCTACGGCTATAGCTTTACATTTCTGAATGGCTATATCCACTATTTGATGTGCCAATATCCACTCTTGGTGGTCTTTGCTGTTTCGAGAAAGTCCTAAAAGGTGGTGTAGGTTGATGGTTTGATAGCTTACTAATTCTCCAGTTTTTGAAACTTCAGCTATGGCTAAGTGTATTGGTGATGCGTTTGTGTCTATGGCTATTACTCCGTTCTCTTTGGTGTATTTCACTTCAGGCGTTGGGATTTCAAAGGATACGCTCCCATAAACTTCTCCTTCTCTTAGCTTTAGTTCTACTGTGTAGGCAAAGTAGTTTTTTGTTTGCCAACTTTCCAAAAGCATAGTCATAAAGGTAAGCCACTTGTCTTTGCTATTACTTGGTTCTCTTAACACTTTGGCGTAGATGAACTCCCTGTTTCCTGTGGTAATTCTAAGGTGTAGCTGTCCGTTTAAATCTTCAAACCTTGCCAATCTGTTTCCTTTGTCTGCTTTTGACCCGATGCTTATGAGTGTTCCCTGCCTTAGTTCTTTCCATTGCTTTTTAAGTCCTTCCCTTGCTTTACCTGTAAGGTGATTTTTACAAAGCTTTTCAAAAAGTCTTTTGCCTCCAAAGACAACTGATTTGTCTGTGGGATATTGTTTAGCTTTGTAGATGGCTGAGTCAATGTATTTGGTGGGTAGGTCAGGAAATAGCTGTCTCAGTCTATGGTATATTTGGACGTGTGGGTTTTTTGCTTTCCCTTTTTCCAACTCCTTTAGCATGTTATATGCCACCCGGATTGCTGAAGATTGCTTACGCATAAGCTTTATGAGTTTTTCTCTGTCTTCCTTTTTTAGTTCAAGCTTGAACTGTAAGCTAACAAACATCAGAGTTAGATTTTAGCCTTAAAACTATTGTGTGTCAATGGTGTTGGATTTTTAGAACAGTCTCTCTATGGGCATGCCCTTGGTCTCTTTTCCCTTGATGGCGTATATCACAAAGGCAAAAAAGCCCACCAACCAAAAGAGGAATATACACAAAAGTCCGAGCCGGTAGTCTTGGTTTGCCAAAGCTATCACAAGCACAGGTGCAAAGGCACCCGAGAGCCTTCCTACAACTGAAAGCACCCCTATGGCGTATGCCCTTATGTAGGATGGGTATATTTCCGTTGCGATCACGTAAGCCACAGAGGCAAAGGAAAAAGCGATCAACGAATACAAAAAGTAAAGAACTTTAGGGTTTGCGTCCGTTAGCAAAAACAGAAAAACCGCTAGAGCGGAGAGCCCGCTTATGCCAACCCCAAGCACCTTTCTCCCTACCCTGTCGTTTAGAAAGGCTACCACAAGCCCC
>DAIRFT010000140.1:0-1612 GCA_036794885.1 Thermocrinis sp.
GCTTATAAAAGAAAAGCTGGAAACCTTTATCAGAGAAAAGTATTCCCTTGAAGGCTTGAACTACACCATAGAAGAGCCAAAGGACCGCCATCTTGGAGACCTTGCTACAAACGTTTGCTTTTTGCTCTCAAAACACCTTAAAAAACCGCCCCATCTCCTCGCAGAGGAAGTTGCAAAGGAGCTAAGCAATGAAGATTTTCAGGCGGAACCACTGAGAGGATTCATAAACTTTCGCTTCTCGGAAGGTCGGATAAAAGAGGGCTTTAGGGAACTTTTGAGCCTTGCTTCCAACTACTACTTTGAAGACATAGGAAAGGGTAAAAAATTGCAGATTGAGTTTGTTAGTGCTAACCCTACGGGACCCTTGCATCTGGGACACGGAAGGGGTGCGGTGGTAGGAGACGCCCTATACAGGCTTCTAAAGGCTTTTGGCTATGATGTGGTAAGAGAATACTACATAAACGACGCGGGCTATCAGGTATATCTCTTTGGGCTTTCTATCCTTTATAGGGTTTATGAGCTCTTTGGTAAAGAGGACCAAGAATTAAAGGAGAAGTTTGAAGAAGAGGGCTACAAGGGGAATTACATCAAAGAGCTTGCCATGGATGTTAAAGCCTTCTTTGGAGAAGAGGTTTTGGGCTGGGATAGGGAACAGGCAATAGAGAAGTTGGGTGAGTATGGCGTAAAAAGGATGCTGGAGGATATAAAAGAAACCCTTGCCTTTATGGGCGTAGAATTTGACCTTTGGGTCAGTGAAAAGAGCCTCCACCAGAGGGGACTTGTGGAAAAGGTCATAAAGCTCTTGGAAGAGAAGGGCTACACCTACACCCAAGAGGGTGCCCTTTGGTTCAAGAGTTCAAGCTTTGGCGATGACAAGGATAGGGTTTTGATAAGGTCTGATGGCACCCCCACCTACTTTGCGGGGGATATAGCCTACCATTATTACAAGTACGAGAGGGGCTTTGAAGAAGTTATAAACCTATGGGGGGCAGACCACTGGGGCTATCTCACAAGGCTGAAGGGAGCCCTAAAAGCCCTTGACATACCCGAAGATTGGCTAAAGGTGGAATTTGTGCAAATGGTAAAGCTGTTCTCCAGTGGAAAGGAAATTAGGATGTCAAAAAGAACTGGCGAGTTTATAACCCTAAGGGAGCTTTTGGAAGAGGTTGGCGTTGATGCGGTTAGGTTCATCTTTCTAACAAAGCGATCCGACACGCCCCTTGATTTTGATATAGACCTTGTTAAACAAAACACCGCAGAAAACCCCGTCTTTTATGTGCAGTATGCCCACGCCCGCGTTATGGGAGTTTTCAGGGAAGTGCGCCAGCGGTTTGGCATAGACCCAGATAAAGAGAGTTTAACAGAATACACAGAACACATGAAAGATCAGCAAGGTCTAGAGCTTATGAAAAAACTTCTCTTTTTTAAAGATACCCTTAGGGATGCAGTGCTCAGCCTTTCTCCCCACCTAATCGTCTACGACCTTTTGGAGATCGCCAAGCTATTTCATAATTACTACAATCATTACAGGGTAATGGTGGAGGATAAAAGTCTTATGATGGGTAGGCTATCCCTCTTGAAGGGTGTTGAGATTGGCTTAAAGGTTGGTTTA
>DAIRFT010000141.1:0-1556 GCA_036794885.1 Thermocrinis sp.
TATTTTTGCTAATGCACCGTGTGGAGCTAAAAGTTTAGAGTTAAAAGAAAAAGGCTTAAATTTTTAACTATGCAGACAGTTTTATCAAAAAAGGTAGAAAAGCTACTTTCTTTAGTGGAGGAGGGAGACCGAGAGGATGTTTTGAGGGCGATAGAGTTTTTGGAAGAAAGACATGCTGGGCAAAAGAGGGCGTCGGGAGAGCCTTATGCGGTGCATCTTATAGAAACTGCCATAATAGTCGCAAGTATGGGACTAAAAAAGGAAGCTATCATCTCCGCATTGCTCCACGATGTTTTGGAGGATACAAACACTACATACAAGGAGTTGAAAGAACGCTTTGGTGAGACGGTGGCAAACATAGTGGAGGGTGTTACCAAAATAGGCAAATACAAAATAAAGGATGTTAGTTCAGAAAAGGCGGAGAACTACAGAAAGCTATTTTTGGCTACTGCCAAGGATATAAGGGTTCTGTTGGTAAAGCTGGCGGATAGGCTTCATAATATGCGCACCCTTGAGCATCTTCCAAAGGAGAAGAGAATAAGAATAGCCAAGGAGACCTTAGAGATATACGTTCCACTGGCAAACAGGCTAGGAGTTTGGCAAATAAAGACGGAGCTTGAGGACCTTTGCTTTATGCACCTTTACCCAAAGGAGTATGAGAGGGTAAAGGAGTTTGTTAGAGAGAGGCGTGCCAAGCTGGAGGAATACCTCAAAAGGCACTTCATACCCAAGCTAAAGGAAGCCCTAAAAAAGGCTAACATTCAGGCGGAGATCACCTACAGACCCAAGCATCTTTTTGGCATATGGCAAAAAACCATAAGAAAGGGCATAAGCTTGGAGGATGTGCACGATATTCTGGGAGTTAGGGTCATAGTCAATACGGTGGAGGAGTGCTATTTGGTGCTTGGGATCATTCACAACACTTTTACGCCAGTGCCGGGAAAGTTTGATGATTACATATCCCTACCAAAGCCGAACCTCTATCAGTCTTTGCATACTGCGGTGATCGGTCCCAAGGGAAGGGTGGTGGAGGTTCAAATAAGAACTTGGGAGATGCACGAGAGGGCAGAAAAGGGCATTGCGGCGCATTGGGCTTACAAAGAATCCGTTAATCTAAAGGACAACAGCATTTACGGTTGGCTAAAGGAACTGGTGGAGAGCCTAAAGGGTAGCAAAAACGCCCAAGAGGTCCTTGAGAACATAAAGCTTGAACTGTTCTCGGAGGAGGTCTTTGTCTTTACTCCAAAGGGAGACCTTTTGGTCCTTCCAAAGGGTGCCACACCGGTGGATTTTGCCTATCACATTCACACGGACATAGGCAACCACTGTGCGGGTGCAAAGGTAAACGGCAGGATCGTCCCATTGGATTACAAGCTTCAAAACGGAGACCAGGTGGAGATCATCACAAACCCTAACAAAAAGCCAAACCCAGAGTGGCTAAAGTTCGTGGTTACCTCCAGGGCAAAGAGCAGGATAAAGGCTTATCTCAAGGAGTTAGAAAGGGAAAGGCAAATTCAGGAGGGTAGAGAGCTTTTAGAGAACTTAGCAAAAAAGCT
>DAIRFT010000142.1:0-1543 GCA_036794885.1 Thermocrinis sp.
GAGAGCTAACTTTTAGGTATAACAGCGTAAATGCAAGAGATGGTGCAAAGAGCATAGCAGACGTCCAAAGGATCATTCTCTACATTGGCTATGCCTTTGATGAGAAGTTAAAGTTCAACTCGGAACTTGAGCTTGAGCATGCTTCTACCTCTGGTGGTCATGGCACCGGTGGGGGCTACTTTAAGGCAGAGCTTGCCTTTTTGGACTACAACTTCAGACCAGAGTTTGGGGTGAGAGGTGGTCTTTTGCTCATGCCCGTGGGCATCATAAACGAGATACATGAGCCACCCACCTTCCCAAGTGCAGAAAGACCCTTTTTTGAGCGTCGCATAATGCTCTCCACTTGGGAAGAAATGGGACTTGGTGTTTATGGCACCATCAAAAACCTTGACTACAGGTTTTACATTACCAACGGTTTGATGTTAAAGGGGGGCGGTGGTTATAATGCATTGGAGCCACTAAAAACAATCAGACAGAGGGGTGCCAGGGCTGTGGCGGATAGGATAGGCTTTACTGGAAGGGTTGATTACACACTTCCCTACAACCTAATGGTTGGCTTTTCTTTCTGGACGGGAGATGTGATGTCTAAGGGTGGTAACGATAGCCAGCTTGGACTGAGAAGGGGCACAAAGCTTGGAAGCATGACCATGATCTCCCCTCACCTTTGGTGGCAGTATGGTGGTTGGGATGTTAGGTTTGTGGGTGCCTTTGTGGATGTGAATAACGCAAGGAAAATAACCGACGACCTTCAATCGGGTGCAGATAGGATCAATAAGCCCATTCCATCCGAGCAAAGGGGCTATTACGTGCAGGTGGCATACGATATATTTAGGCTATTCAAGATAGACAAGCAAGAGCTTTATGTTTTCGGCATTTATGAGGACTTTGACGCCCACGCAAAGGTTCCCCAAGGTTCCGTTAAGCCAGCGGGACATAAGCTAAAGGTGTATAATGTAGGTCTATCCTACAAGCCCCACCCCTTGGTGGCTATAAAAACCGATTACGCAAGGTTAAACTACAGCCCAAATAGGAAGGATGAAAACGAGTACAGGCTAACACTTGGCTTTATGTTTTAAATCCTAAGGAGGATGGAAAAAATGGCTAAAAACTACTTGGGCGGGCTCTTGCTCGTGCTTCTCCTCCTCCCCCTTTTTACACAGGCAAAGCAGTTCAAAACTCCAGAAAAAGCCTTGGCGGAGATATACCCAAACGCGCAGATAGAGGTTAAAAATATTATCCTCTCAAAAGAACAGCAGGAGGAAGTTCAGAAGCTATCGGGCGTTAAGCTTGACACAAGGCTTGTATCTTGGTATTTGGTAAAGAGAGGGAAAGAGGTCATAGCCTACGCTTATGCGGATACTCATGTGGTAAGGACAAAGCCCGAGGTGGTTCTATACACCATAACTCCAGAGGGAAGGTTAGATGTGGTGGAGGTTCTTGCCTTTCAGGAACCGTTGGAATACATGCCCGACGAAGAGTGGCTTAAGGTCTTCAAAGGCAAAGAGTTGGCTCCGGGCACACTAAGGCACAGAAGGGACATTCC
>DAIRFT010000002.1:0-27237 GCA_036794885.1 Thermocrinis sp.
TACCGCTTACAATATATAGCCAAACTCAAGAAGGAGGTATAGCATGGACTTTAGGCATGTTTTTGTTTGCGTTCAGCAAAGACCACCAGGGCACCCTATGGGTTCCTGCTCAGACAGGCAGAGCAGGGAAGTCTTGCAAAGGTTTATGGAAAAACAGCAGATGGATCCGGAACTCTTTATGGGCTGTATGATCACACCCACCGGATGTTTGAACGCCTGCGGGGTGGGTCCGGTGGTAGTGGTCTATCCGGATGGGGTTTGGTATGGGGGAGTTAGACCGCAGGATGTGGATGAGATCGTGGAAAAACACCTAAAGGGAGGAGAGGTTGTGGAGAGGTTGGTGGTATCTAAGGGAAAACCACCGGGTATGTTCTAAATGGAGGGGATTTAGCCCGCACCGGGCACCCCTTCCTCTTCAAACTCAATTTGGAGCTTTTCTGCGGGCACTATGGTGCTTATGGCGTGCTTATAGACTAAAGTTTGCTGTCTTCCGTCTTCCACAAGAATGGTAAAGGTGTCAAAGGACCTAACCTTTCCTTGAATCCGCACTCCGTTAATTAGAAAGATTGTCACCTTTACCTTTCTCTTCCTTGCAGTGTTCAAAAAAGCCTCCTGCAACCTATAGGACATGGTCCTGCCTCCTGGGGATATTTTCCATCGTTATTTCCCAAAGCCTCTCAGATAGAGAAATATAATAATCTAACCTTTCCAATTTTTCAACAAGCTCCGTATCAAAGGCAGACATTCCAAAGTAAGCACCCAAGTAGGCACCAACAAGATAACCTATAGCGTCCGTATCTCCACCAAACTTACCATAAGAATTCACCGCCTCAAAGAATGCCCTCTGGGGGTCCTCTATGTTCCTAAGGAAAATAAAAAGGGACAAAGGAAAGGCTTCCAAGGCGTAGGAAGAGTTCCCGAGCTGGAATATTGCTTCCTCTAAACTGCTTCCCTTTTCCAAAAGCCCTTGGACCTTTTTTATAGCCCTTCTGTTTGCGTCATACTTGGCAAATTCCTGCAATTGAGATAAAAGCTCAAGCCTTTCTGAATATTCTTCCAAGTTCCATCCTCCACCCACCAAATGGGAAATAAGGGCAGAGAGCATACCAGAGACATCATAAACCTCTTTGCTCCTGTGGGTTATCAAGCCCACAAGCCTTCCGCCCTCCGCAGAAAGGTAAGGATTGTAAAAATGAAACAGTCCCACCACCACACCTCTTAGGGCACCCTCTACGGAGGATGAGTAAAAGCCCGCAGATTCTAAGCTAACACCGGAGGATAAAAGGTCTATGGCGGTCAAAAGGGTAGGGTCTGGGTAGCGATGGCTCTTTTTGTCTTTGCGCCACCTAAGGAGCTTCTCAAAAAAGTGATAGGGATCTATGGACTTTCTTTCCAAAATGCTCTCCAGCAAAAGGATGCTTATGGTGGTCTCGTCGGAGACTTCCCATGGCTCAAAACCAAAGGCGGGGCTTTGGGGATGGGGCTGGACAAAGCCCTCCACAGGACCGCCGTAAAAGCTATGAACTTCCTCCTCCGTTAGGTCTTCCACGCACTTACCTATGGCGTCCCCGAGGGCAGAGCCCACGATTACCGCACTGAACTTGTCCTCCATCAATAAATCCTACCCATTTTTCTTGCCAGTTCCTTCAATCTCTCTATCCTTTTTTCGGTGGATGGGTGGGTGGAAAAGAGCTCCCAAATTCCTCCACCCTTGAGGGGGTTTTCAATAAAGAGATGGGCAGTGCCTTGATTGACCTCTGCAGGTATGCTATACACATAGTTGTGTATTTTTTCCAGAGCCCTAGCCAATGCTAACGGGTCTCCGCTGATTTTAGCGCCGGTTTCATCCGCCAAATACTCCCTTGAACGAGAGATCGCCATCTGGATGATCATGGCTATTATGGGTGTGATTATGATGAGGGCTATGCTTCCTATTATGGAAAGGGGGTTGTTGTTCCCTTCCTCTTCATTCCTTGAGTGTCCAAAAATAAGTGCCCATTGGAGCATACTAACAAGGTAGGATATGGCTCCCGCAATGGTTGCCGCCATAGTTGCCACCAGCACATCCCGGTTTTTTATGTGCGCTAACTCGTGCGCCAAAACTCCCCTTAGCTCATCCCTATCAAGGAGCCGAAGGATGCCTGCAGTCACACCCACCGCAGAGCGGCTGGGACCCCTACCAGTAGCAAAGGCGTTGGGCTGTTCCATGGGAACAAGGTATATTTTGGGCTTTGGCATGTTTGCCCTTTGGGCAAGTTCTTCCACCATCCGATGTAGCCAAGGTGCTTCTTCTTCCGTTATTTCTTGGGCGCCATACATTGCCAGCACGATCCTGTCTGAGAACCAGTAGGCTATAAAGTTCATAATACCCGCCAGTATCAAGGCAATGGTCATGCCCATCTTACCACCTATCAAATTCCCCACAAAAAGGAAAAGACCCGTCAAAACACCAAGCAACAGCACGCTCCTAATCATGTATCCCATGGCGATTCCTCCATAGAAGTTTTTAAATATATTGTAATACTTTACCGCCAGTTTTTCAAGTCCCTTTCCATCTGCCTCTTTATGTCCCTTTCCCTGAGTTCCTCCCGGCGATCGTGGATTTTTTTACCCTTTGCCAAGGCAATTTCCACCTTTACCTTTCCGTCTTTGAAATAGACCCTGAGGGGGATTATGGTAAATCCTTTCTGCTGGACCTTGCCCAATAGCCTGAGGATCTCTCTTTTATGCAGGAGCAATTTTCTCTTTCTGAGGGGGTCGGGTGGCTTCAGCGTGGCATACCTGTATGGAGCTATGTAGAGGTTATAGAGCCAAGCCTCTCCGTTTTCTATACGCACAAAGCTGTCTTTGAAAGAAACAGTTTGTTTGTTTCTGAGGGCTTTGACTTCAGAACCCTCAAGCACAATGCCCGCCTCGTAGGTTTCAATGATCTCATACTCTGCCTTCGCCTCTTTGTTGAAGGCTACGGTAAATTCTCCAGTCTTTTTCAAGGTGTTAATATTATACAGGTGCTGAATGGAAAGGGAGAAGTTTTTTAAATACTCCGTGCTGACGAGCACCATTGGGCTTTTGGTGGTGGTTTTTTATATACTCTTGCCCTTTATTACACCCATCCTCTGGGCTTTGGTTTTCTCTTTGGTGCTCTATCCAGTTCATCAAAAACTGAAAAAGCTCCTCCCATGGGCAACTCTCTCCGCTTTAATTCTCACCTTGCTTACCTTGCTCGTTATAGTGATCCCCTTCGGAGTTTTGGGTGCCATAATCCTAAACCAAGCCATGGAGCTCTCTTTTTATCTTTTGAACTTTATTCAAAATCATACCTACCAGCAGTATCTGAGCGATTTGGAAGCCCTGTTGAAAAAAATCTTCCACCAGGAGCAGGTGGATGTCTTTTTGAACTATATAAAATCCGAAGAGTTTAGGTCTTTGGTGGTGGGAATGCTCAAGGGCACGAGCCAACAGCTACTTCAACTTTCCACAAATCTATTCACCTTTGCCCTCTCCTTTCTCTTTAAAAGCTTCGTCTTCTTGCTTACCCTCTTTTTTATTTTGAGGGATGGCGAAAAGTTCGCAAGCTTTATTGAAAGATTTATACCTATGCACGAGGAGGATGTTAGAGAAATTTTTGGCACTGTCTATAAAACTGTTCTGGCTACTGCCTACGGTTCAGTGGTTGTGGGCTTTGCCCAAGGATTGCTTGGCGCTATTGGTTATGCTATAGCGGGCATTAAATACTATCCCCTTTTTGGTCTTGCCACCTTTTTTGCCTCCTTTGTCCCACCCTTTGGTGCAGGTGCGGTCTGGGTACTGTTGGTAGCTTATCTGTTTATCACCAAGAGCATAAAGTCTGCCATTTTTTTACTGATCTGGGGGATGTTCATAATTTCCAACATTGACAACATCATCCGCCCTCTTATTATGAAAATTGGCGTGCAGATGCCATACATTGTGCTGTTCTTTTCCATCTTGGGAGGGATCATTGCCTTTGGCTTTGTGGGAATATTCCTGGGACCTATAATCTTTACTACGCTATTTAGCCTTTTTGTGATTTACGAGAGAAGAATTTTGAGGTAAAGGTTCATCTAATGTATAGCCTTTCTATGAGAACTAAGATATCTTCAAAGAGCTCATTGGCGGTATCCTCTGTGTCAAGCTTTATTACAATCCTTTCTACGCTGTCGGTTTGAATCACCAAGTTATTTTTTGATACATACAAAAAAGCCATGTGGGAGTATGGCACAGCTACCTTGCGGTTTTCCTCCTTATAGATAAGATACCTATCCTCAAGCTTTACTCCAAACCTTAGATACTTTTCACTTCTTTTCATTCCTTTAAAAACATCGCATAAAAGCCGTAGGCGTAGGGTCCCACTTCCACCACCCTTCCTACCCTCAAACCCGCCTCTTCCAGTATCATACCCACCTCCCACTCAGAATAAACCTCCTCCGGTGGTGGTCCTTTATCTTTCTCCTCCTTTTTCCAGTCTATGAGGGCAAGGTAGCCAATGGGTTTGCTTACCCTCTCAAGCTCTTTTAAAAACTTCACTGGGTCCTCTAATTCATGAAAGACAAAAGCCATGTATGTGAAATCTACCGTGTTGTCTTGGAGTGGGATTTGGTTCTCTTGGGACAGCAGAACCTCCACGTTTTTTAACCCAAGTTGGCTAACTTTGTTCTTTGCATACTCCACCGCCTCTGGGCTTATATCTATGGCATAGACCTTTCCGCTATCTGAAACCATCTTGGAAAGGTAGGGTAAATAAAAGCCTGCACCCGTGCCCACATCAAGGACTGTCATGCCGGGCTTTAACCCAAAGGATCTGAGAACTGCCTTCGGGTCAAAAAGACTAAGCCTTTCTGGGTCGTCTAACTTCTTCAGTTTTTCTGGGTCAAACTTGTGCATGTTAAGATTTTATCATGCTCGGTGTTATAGGTGGAAGTGGGCTTTACAGAATGGATGGGCTAAAAAATCTCAGGGAGGTATCCCTAAACACACCCTTTGGAGAACCCTCCTCTCCTGTGGTCTTGGGTGGGTTAAGCGGGAAGCAAGTTGCCTTCATATCAAGGCATGGGCTCAACCATCAGTATCCTCCCTCCCTTGTGCAATACAGGGCAAACCTTTGGGCTTTTAAAGAACTTGGAGTAAAAAGGGTTTTAGCCATTTCTGCGGTGGGGGCTATCAATGAGAGGTTTAAGCCGGGGGACTTTGTGGTGGTGGATGACCTCATAGATTTAACCAAGGGGCGGGAAGACACTTTTTATAAGGGTTTTTATTCGGTGGAGGTTCAAGGAGAGGACAAACCCTCCAAGCTCCTGAGAGGAAAAAAGGTAGTTCATGTGGATATGACGCAGGCTTATTGCCCTCATATGAGAAAGGTTTTGATTGAAACCTTGGAAGAGTTAAAGCTCAGCTATCACCCTGCGGGTGTCTATACCTGTACGGATGGTCCAAGGTTTGAAACACCCGCAGAAATAAGGGCTATAAAGCTGTTGGGTGGAGATGTGGTAGGTATGACCGGCTATCCGGAGGTTGCCTTGGCTAGGGAGCTCGGTATGTGCTATGCGAGCCTTTGTGTAGTGGCAAACCCAGCGGCGGGCATTGCAGGCTATCGTTTAACCAGCGAGGAGGTTATTTTGATGATGAAAAACAAAGAGGAGGAGATAAAAGAGGTGCTAAGGCTATTTGTAGAGAATCTCCCAGAGGAAAGATTATGCAAATGTGAAGAATCTTTGGAAGGGGCGGAAGTCTAAAGGAGTCCATTGCCTCTGAGTGAGAAAAAATCCCTTTGGTTAATGATAATGTGGTCTAAGAGTTCAAAACCCAACAGTTCGCAGGCTTGCTTTAGTCTTTTGGTAAATTCTATGTCTTCCTTTGATGGTCTTGCGTCTCCCTTGGGATGGTTGTGTAGGACGATCAAAGAACTGCATGCCTTTTTTACCGCGGTGTAGAGTATGTCCTTTGGCTCTGCATAAAGGGCGTTCATTTTGCCTATGGCAACCACTTCGTAATCTACCACCTTGTTGGTTGGTGTAAGATAAAGGGCAATGAGATGTTCCCTCCTTTCGTCAAAGAGCACCTTTTTTCTAACAAAATCGTAGGCATCTTGCGGGTTGGAGATTTTAAAGTCTCCGTATGGGTCGTTTATCCTTTTGGCGAGCTCTATAACTGCTTTGAGCTGGCAAGCCTTGGCAAGACCTAAACCTTTGATTTTACTACTTAGTTCTTCCACATCCATAGACATCAGCGTTTCCCATCCTAAACCAACCACTTTGCTTGCCAAGCTCATAACATCCTCTTCCTTGGTGCCGGAGCCAAAGATAACTGCCAAAAGTTCCTCATCCGATAGGGCGGACGCACCAAACTTGGAGAGCTTTTCCCGAGGGCGCAGGTCCTTGGGTAGCTCTCTTATAGACTTCTTTGGATACATCAGGAGCCAAGCATAAAATCTAAGATGGACGCCTCTATCTGCACTTCCCAATCTTGAAAGCTCTGCTCTTTGTTGCTTATTTGCAGGTATCCATCCCTTTCCAGATAGAGGATCAGCTTGGCTAAGTTGGCAAGACCGCAAAGCCGGGCGGACTGAAGATTTGTGAGCTTTACCTTTGGAAAGGGTGTTTCTGCCTCCTTGTAAATCCTCAAAAGCTCATCCCTGAGATGGTAATAGAGGTTCTCCAAATCACACATTCAATACCTCCTTCACAACATCTTGGTCTTTAAAGGGATATTTTACTCCCTTTATTTCTTGGTAGTCTTCATGTCCTTTGCCCGCTATGAGAACCACATCTCCCTCTTTGGCGTTCTGCAGGGCAAACTTTATTGCTTCCTTTCTGTCCTTTTGCACAAAGACCTTTTGCCTTTGCTCTATGCCCTTCAAAATGTCCTCTATTATAGCTTCTGGTTCTTCCCACCTTGGGTTGTCGGAGGTTATAACCACAAAGTCTGCCCACTTTTCCGCAACCTTTCCCATTAAAGGTCTTTTAGTCTTGTCCCTGTTGCCACCGGCACCAAAGACCACCCACAACTTGCCCTTTGTAAGTCTTCTGGCGGTGATCAAAACCTTCTCCAAAGCGTCTGGCGTGTGGGCATAATCTACTATTGCCAACTTTCCTTCCTTGAAAAAGGTCTCAAACCTGCCGGGAACGATTACCCTTTCTATACCCTGTTGGATTGTCTCTGCATCCAAGCCAAAAAGAAAGCCCACAAGGATACCCAAACTGAGGTTGTAAGCCTGAAATTCACCCCTTAGGTTGGAGAAAAATTTGTAGGTCTTGCCTTCCCACTCAATGGTAAGCTTGCTACCCTCAATAGATGTCTCAAAGTCTATTATTTTGAGGTTTCCTTCCCTTCCGTAGGTTATGGCTTTTCCTTTGAATTCTTTCAAAATTCGCCTACCGTATTCGTCGTCTATGTTTATTAAAGAACACTCCTGCGGGTATTCCACAAAAAGCCTCAGCTTTGCCCTAAAGTAGTCTTCCATAGAGCCATGATAGTCCAGATGATCCTGAGAGAGGTTGGTAAAGGCGGTTATAAAAAACTTTGTGCCCCAAACACGCCTTTGGTCTAAAGCGTGGGAAGAAACCTCACAGGCTACCGCCTCTGCCCCATCCTCCAACATCTGCTTTAAAGTCCGGTGCCACTGGATAGGGTCCGGCGTCGTTCTTCCTTCGTACTCGTATATTTTGTCTTTGAAGCGGTAGTATATGGTGCCCACAAGACCGGTGGGAATACCCCCTGCGTTGAGAACAGATTCTACTATATGGCTACTTGTGGTCTTCCCGTTGGTGCCCGTTATACCCACCAATTTTAGCCTTTCGGAGGGTCTGCCAAAGAACTCATTAGCCAACTCTCCAAGAAGTTTTCTGGTATCTTCAACCTTGATGATCCTCTCGTCTTTTACTCCTATATCCCTCTCCACAAATACCAAACTGGCACCTCTACTTAGGGCTTCTTGAACAAAGTTATGCCCATCAGTGGAGGAACCCTTTATGGCTACAAAGACCCAGCCTTCCTGAACTTCCTTTGAATTTTGAGTGATGCCTTTTATCTTGGAAAGCTCCACCTTAGACTATTTTAACTCAGAGAGGTAGGTTTCCGCCCTTTTCCAACCCTCCCAACCCTTTACAAACACATCCTCTATGTTTTTTATGTTAAGTTTTCTGAGCCTTTTGTATTCGCTTAGGTCCTCCAAAAACCTCTTTAAGTGCTCTTCTTCGTCAAAATAGTACAGGTCCTTTCCCTCCCGTGCCACGCAGTAATGGTCCTCTTTGACAAAGCCCATGCATACTGGACATCTGGTGCCCTTTGGCGGTGGTTTTGGAGGTCTGAGCTTTTCTTCCCGCTTTTCCCTAAAAGCATAAAAGCCTAAGGCGAGTATAAAGCCCGCAAAAACGGATTCTATAGCGAAGGACTGAATGGCTGAAATCTTCCCACTAACAAAACCAAGGAGGGATATAAGAATACCCGAAACGGTAAGCCCCGCAGTGATAAAAACATGCTTGAGGGCAACCCCTTTGAATATGAAGAGCAATGCCATAAGAAAGCCAAAAACCTCAAGGAGCCTTGAAGCAAAGATCAGAAGGTATCCTACCTCACTCATTGGTTTTTTCTGGCAACTTCGTGGGTTTAAATAGAGGAAGTTGTCTTATGTTCTTTAGTCTATATATGAAGTATTCCCTGTTTTTTTCGGAAAGCGCCATACCCAAAAGACCCGTCATAAAGCTTGCCAAAACAAACATGCCCAAAATTATACCCACAAGCCTTACCCTTTTTCTTCTTTCCGTATCCATCTTAAACTCTCCCTTTTTACAAAGCCCCGCCCGAGGGAGCGGGGAATTTTGGCCACAGCACGAGGCGCACCATAAGCTTATATGTGGGTGTGATAACCCTTATAGTATGCGTAAGGATGCCAGTCTTCGGGCACCTCTACGGGGTACTTCTTGAAGTTTTGAGGTCCCACGGGGGTGTCTGTCATGGTCCATTCGAGAGATGGAGAACCCCATGGATTGTCGGATGCCTTTGGACCCCAGAGGCTCTTGATCTAGTTGATAAAGCTCAGTAGCACTCCTATTCCGAGTATTATTGAACCGATAGTTTGGATCTGCATCAAGCTAACCCACTCGGGGATCGGTGGATAGTCTGCATACCTTCTTGGCATACCGTGAACCATTCCCATGTACATTTGGAAGAAGTAGAAGATGTTGGCACCGATCAGCATCAACCAAAAGCTCAGCTTTGCAAGCCCTTCCGAATACATCTTGCCTATAATCTTTGGATACCAATAGTACATACCGCTGAAGGCTCCAAAGGTAAGAGCCATACCAAGCACGTAATGGAAGTGCCCCACTATAAATAGAGAGTCAGATATACCAATGTCTATGGACACCATGGCGTTTGGAATGCCCGTAAGACCTCCTATCAAGAACATGAGAATGCCACCCAAGGTAAAGAGCATGGGAGCGTTGAACCTTATGGCACCCTTGTGCAAGGTTGCCACCCAGTTGAAGATCTTTATACCCGTTGGCACTGCCACAAAGAGGGTTGTATAAGAAAAGATCACCCTTGCCCAGTCTGGCACACCGGAGACGAACATGTGATGAACCCAAGTAAAGAAGCCAACCAACGCTATGGCGTAAATAGCGAACATCATGGATATGTATCCAAATATGGGCTTTCTGGACATGGTGGATATTACCTCAGAGAACACACCAAAGGCTGGAAGGATCATGATATAAACAACTGGGTGAGAGTAGAACCAGAGAAGGTGTTGGTAAAGCAGTGGGTCTCCACCTAAGGCTGGGTTGAAAAAGTTTGTTCCAAGGTATTTGTCAGTGAAGAGAAGGGTTATTGATCCCAGAAGGGCTGGCACACCAAAGAGGTTTATAAGGCTCGCTGCCATTATGGTGTGCACAAAAAGGTTTAGCTTGGTCCATCCAAGACCCTTTGCCCTAAGGCTAACAATGGTAGTGATCATATTCACGGAACCTGCGGTGGATGATACTCCATAAAGGGCAACTATGGCAATATATAGGATGGTAGGACCTGCGTTCTCGTTCAGGGAATAGGGAGGGTATCCAGTCCAGAGCATCATGATCCAGTTTTGGGGAATGAGGGTAAGAAGTGCCAGCACGCTGGCACCAAAGAAAGCCCAATATCCAAAGGCGTTTAGCCTCGGAAAGGCAAGCTCCTTCGCCCCTATCATCAGGGGAACAAGTATGTTGGCAAAGCCGCCTACCCAAACGTTTACTGCCCACCAGAGTAGCATAATTGCACCATGCCCAGTAAGAAGATAGTTGTAGAGGTCTGCTCCCGTTTTACCAAACAGAGAGGGTAGTTGGATACCAGGTGCGGTTTGTTCAAATCTTACCAGTATACCAAAGAGACCTGCTACCGCAAAGAATATGAGCGTGGTTACGAGGTAGAGCATACCTATCTTTTTGTGGTCTGTGGTAAAGAGCCATTCTTTTAAGGTGGCTCCATACCATGGAATTGAAGGAGCTTTTGCTACCGCCATGGCTGCACCTCCTTTTATTGGGTTGTAATATTAGCTTCAATGCTTGAAGTTTGTTGGGCTGGCTCGGCTCCACCAAGCCACCTGTTGAACTCTTCCTCAGGAACGACCTTTAAGATCGCAAACATCCTTGCGTGCCATGTTCCGCAGTATTCCCTGCAAAAGACAAAGTATTCACCGGGCTTGTTGATTTGGAACCAAAGCCTTGTGATCCTACCAGGCACTGCGTCCTCGGTGATCTTCGCAGGATGCACAAAGAAGGAGTGGATCACATTTCTTGAGGTTAGATAGACCTTAACGGGTTTGCCAGCAGGTATGTATGCCTTTTGTTCTTCTGGGGCTGTGAATCCTTCCTGATTAAAGAAGGCATAAACCTTCTTTCCGTTGGGATACTCAAACTCCTAACCCCACATAAAGGCAACCACTTTGAGCTCCAAGGCACCCTCTGGCGCGTTCCTTTGCTTTACAAAGTTTGCAAAGGAGTAGGTGCCCAAAAACAGCACGATGATTATGGGTATGACTGTCCAGCCAACCTCAAGGGCGGTGTTTCCTTCAATGTGTTCTCCTTCCTCACGCTCTCCCTTTTTGTAGCGATACTTGACGATGAAATAGATGGTGGGAATGGCTACTATGAGGTAAATTATGACCGCTACCCAGAACCATACCTTCACCGAGTTCTCCCAGTAAGCCCTCGGGTAGGCAAGCACTTCCTCCGCAAACACAAACGACGTAAAAGCTAACAGTGCCAATAGGTACTTCATGGCTGCACCTCCTTTGCTCTTTTAATAAAGGCATAAGCAAGGGTAAAGCTACCCAAAGTAAAGCCAGCTATGGCAAAGAGCACTACTGGGTTTAGTCCATACTTGCCCGTGTTGGGGTCGTACCTGTAGCAGACCATGAAGGCTATATCCACTATGGTGTTTTTGGTGATCCTGAAGGTCTCCGCCTCCGCCAAGGCGATCCTAAAATCTGTCTCCCTTGGAGATATACCATACAGGTATCTTGACACCTTGCCCTCTGGGTCTATAAATATCACCACGTTGGGATGGACAAAAACTCTGTCCTGCCTTGAGTAGAAGAACCTATAACCCAAGGACTGGGATAACTTCTTTATATCCTCTTCCCTCATAATGCCAAAGGTCCAGCGTGAGGAGGGAGAAATGCCCAGCTTTTTCTTGAACTCCTGCAGGTCTTTTAGAGTATCCTCCTTGTTAAAGGAAAGCACAATTCCCCTGAAGTCTTTGCTTATGTTTTTGGAAGCGTCAATGGCGTTTTTGATTATGAGAGGGCATGCGGAGTCGCAGGTGTAGTAGCCGAGGATCAGGGCGGTGGGATGTCCCTTTATGTAGTCCAGAAGCTTGTGGGTTCTCCCGTGTTCGTCGATAAATTCCACATCCGCAACCTGTTTGCCCAAATACTTTTCCTCTTCAATCTTCAAGATTGTTGGGTCAAAGAAGCCTTCATGGTCTTTGGGCATGGGCACAGCCCAGCTAAGGGCTAAAACCCCAAACACGGTAAGCAGGACTAACACCCACCTCATGGCTTAAAAGGTTCCGTAAGAACCCACTATGTAGGCGGTGCTGGCTACCAAAAGCCAAGCTAGATCCACAAAGTGCCAGTAAAAGCTTGCAGCCTTTATTGGAGTGGTCTTTCCAAGGGCTTTACCGCTTGTTAGCAAAAGCACCAACTGCATACCTATTCCTACGATGACGTGGGAAGCGTGCACGCCAGTTAGCATGTAAAAACCAGTGCCATACATGTGGGCGCTTATTGTGAAGCCCTTTTCCCAAAGGTGCATCCACTCCCAAGCGTGCAAAGCTAAGAACAGGGTACCGAGCACCATAGTTGCTATAAGCCACATACGGTATCCACCAAGGTCGTTATGTTCCAAAGCCTTCTCCGCCTTCCATATGGTAAAGCTTGAAGCCCAAAGGATAAGGGTCAGAAGACCTACCAGGGGCAAGCTCATTCCACCCTCGGGGATCCATTTTGTAACCCATTCAGTGGCGTGCGTTACCCTTGCCATCCAAAAACCCACAAAGATTGAGCCGAATATTATGATTTCCGCAAAGACAAACCAAACCATACCCTGAAAGCCAAGCCCTTGGTCTGGTTCCTTTGAGAAGTGCTCATTAGCCCAACCCATCACACTGTATGACTTTTACTCATAAGCACGACTGAAGGAACAGTTTGGTTATAATTATGAACAATGTTGAGGATACCCAAGCATTTAGCGATCATAATGGATGGTAATGGGAGATGGGCAAGGGAGAGAGGACTGCCAAGGATAGCGGGGCATTACGAGGGGGTAAAAAGGGCAGAAGAGGTGGTCTATGCATGCCAGGAGCTGGGCGTGGAGTTTTTGACATTATACACCTTTTCCACAGAAAACTGGAAAAGACCCAAGGAGGAAATAAAAGCCCTCTTTGAGCTCTTTGAGAACTATTTAAACGAAAAAGTTCCAGAGTTGAAGGAGAAAGACATACGGCTGAAGTTTATAGGAAGGAGGGATAGACTTCCTAAAAGCACCCTAAAGGTTATGGATTACGCGGAGAGAGAAACGAAGAACTGTAGATCCCTTACGGTTATCTTAGCAGTGGATTACGGAGGCAGAGATGAGATAATAAGGGCAATAAACAAATCGTTAAACTCTGGCATCAAGAGTATAGACGAGGAAACATTTACCCAATTTTTAGACCTTGCGGGCATTCCAGACCCAGATCTGCTTATCAGAACCGCTGGAGAAGAGAGAGTATCCAACTTTCTACTTTGGCATATTGCCTACACTGAATTTTACTTTTCACCGGTTTATTGGCCAGATTTTACAAAGGAAGAGCTCATAAAAGCCTTAGAAGACTTTTCCTGCAGGGAGAGAAGATTCGGTGCGGTTTTCTAAAGAGAGGGAAGGCGTAGGTCTTCTCATAGGCGTAGCAACCCTTCTGTCTGCCTTTCTTCCAAATTCTATGTTTCTACTCTTACTGAGCCTTCTGTCTTTTGGTATGGCAAGGGAATTGGGAAAGGCTTTGGGAGTTTCAGAAATTTCCTATCTTGCTCCCTTGGTTCTTGTTTTAGCTGTCTTGGGAGTTGAACTTGGAATTGCTGGAGTTTTACTGCTCGCTTTCTTGTTTGCATACCTTGTGTGGTCCTTGGACTGTCTTTCTAAGGCGGTGCTTGTGCTTATTTACGCGAGTTTTTTGCCGATGTTTTTGTATATGGTCAAGAGCCAAGGTTCATGGGAGCTTATTAAGTTGGTTTTTTTTGCATACACGGTGGATACTGCCTCTTATTATGCGGGCAAGCTTTTCGGTAAAAGACCTTTGGCGGTTAGGTTATCTCCTAAAAAGACCTGGGAGGGTTTGGCGGGGGGTATGCTTGGTGGTGCTTTCTTTTTTTACTTTATTAATAAACCTATCCTTCTTGCAGTGCCTTTAGTTCTTATCGCCTTAGCGGGAGACCTCTTCAAAAGCTTTATTAAAAGGCAGGTGGGAATTAAAGACTTTTCTAACCTACTGGGAGAACATGGCGGTTTAGTGGATAGGTTTGATTCCGTGCTCTTTGTTGCAATTTTTTGGAAATTCCTATAATATTGAATAGGAGGGATTAAAATGAAAAAATTGTCGTTAATTATTTTATGTGCGCTTGTAAGCCTTGCCTACGCCACCACACTCCGGGAGATGAGGTTTGAAAACACTAAGCTTGAGACTGTTCTCAAAGCCCTGTTTCAGGTGGCGGAGCTCAATGTGATCTTTGACCCTAATGTAAGCGCAGACCTACAAAAACCCGTTAGCGTATCTGTTGTTAAGCCTATGCCTATTAGGGAGGCTATTAACCTTATTCTCAAAGAGTACGGCCTTATAGCGGTTCCTGTGGATACTAAGGTTTTTAGGATCACAAAGGCTGGAGAACTGACCCTCAGTGTGGGAGCCCTTGGAGAGGACCAGGTCAGAAAAATAGTGAGTTTTCTAAAGGAGAGGGTAAGCCCCTCCGCAGAGATCTTAATAGACAGGACACTTGGGACTATTTACATAAGGGACGAGGAGGCGAGGATTAAAAGGTTGGAGCCAGCCCTAAGGGATTTTCAAAGAGTAGCTGAAAGGATAGCTCCCACAGAGGAGAGAATAACAAGGGTCTTTTATTTGAAAAATATAAATGTGGAAGAAGCATACAGGCTGATTTTACCAAAAACTAAAAGGGATACTGTCATAAACAAAGTGCCAACCTTTAACGCCTTGGTGATAACCGATACACCCTCCCAGATTGAAGAATACACCAAAACACTTAAAAGTTTTCTAAGCGAAACTCCAAGGGAAAGAAGACCAATAACTAAAATCTTCTACCTTAAATACATATCCCCCGAAGAGTTCATAAAGATGATAGAGCCTCTCAGGTCTGAGGCGGGTGTAATATTGAGCGGTGGAGGATTTAAAGTGGAGACTGTGCCCCAACAACCCCAAGCAATCGCAGGGCAACAGGCACAAGCCCAAGTGCAAACAGCACCTACCCCTATCCTAAAAGAATTTACCGCAGTGATGATCACAGATTACCCAGAGGTAATAGAAAACATAATGGATAGGTTCAAAGAATACATAAGCGAGGAGCCCGTAAGAGTTAGAATTGAGGCAAGGATAACAGAGGTAAGCGAAGAAGCACTTAGAGAGCTGGGAATAAATTGGAACGCTTTGTTTTCTAATGCACCAGTTCCACAGGCTTGGTCTGGTGGGGTCGGTTCAAACTTAGGAGTGGGCTCTCCACCATTATTGACTCCTGACCTTTCTCCTACGCCGGGCGGAATAGCCGTATTTACTTACCAAAAAGGTGTGCTAAACGCCCTAAATTTAAGGATATCCGCCTTGGAGAGAATAGGTTTTGTAAAAAACATTGCAAAGCCCTCAGTTTTAACGATCAACGGACAGAAGGCCACCATAAAGCAAGGCGTACAGGTGCCTTTTCAAACTGCAGCGGTGGGTGGGGGTGGAACTGCTGTTCCAAACATTCAATTTAAAGACGTAGTATTACAGCTTGATGTAACTCCTATAGTCTCTCCAGATGGAAGAATAATGATGGAAGTTGAGCTAAAGAGAGACACCCTTGGCATACAAACCCCCTCCGGACCCGCCATAAACACAAAGGAAGTTAAAACTAAGATTATCGTGGAAGACGGACAAACTATAGTTATAGGCGGAGTTATAGATGACCAGAGTAACATAACCAACGAGGGAATTCCCGGCTTGGTTAGAGTGCCCCTTCTTAAATATCTCTTCGGGCAAGAGAGGGTAAATACCCGGAACAGCGAACTGCTCATATTCATAACTCCGTTGCTTGTGAGACAATGAGGGCTAAGTTCAGGCTTTCAGACATAAAGGATTTAGAGGGGTTAATCTACAAGCTTTCTGAGGTTGGTGTAAGCGTGGCTGATATATACCGCCAGCTTGCGGAGGGAAAGGAAAAAAATATAGAGTTCTACGTGGAAGGAGACAGGGTTCAAGCGGTAAGCTCTGCTATAAGGGAGTTTTGCCAATTTGATGTTGTTTATGAAGGGCAAGAGAGCAAATGGACTCCCTTTCTTTTGCTTGGCACTCTTTGGCTAGACAGTGCCCTTCTTTATGTTCTTTTAAAGCTCTCCTTTCTCTCTCAGGATTTCAACTACTTTTTAAGCCAAATCTTTGGTTCAAGCAAACTGGTGGCTTTTGTTAAGGGTCTGGTTAGCCTTTTGGCGATCTTAGTTTATTATTTGGGGTTTATTTTTGCCAGAGGGACCACACCAGTAGGTAAGTTCTTTGATTTGAAGATAGAAAAGGATCATGTTTATGCAGTAGTTCTCTTCAGCTTACCACTGATGGGCTTTTACCTTCTTCAGTTTAATCAAACCTTTATAAGAATTTTGGGACTCTTTGCCTTGAGCCTGTGTGTGGTAATGCCCTTCTACTTGAAAGATTCTGTTAGAGGTTAAAATTTCATTGCTATGGTTATCCTGTTTATTTTGCTTACCTTTCTTAACCTCTCCTTTGCCAAGGTCTATTATGCCAAGTGGGAGGATGCGGTAAGCCCCATCATGGTGGAATACATAAAGAGGAACTTGGCAAAGGCGGAAAAGGAGGGGGCTGGTGTTTTTATCCTTGAACTGAACACACCCGGTGGTTTAGAAACCTCCATGAGGCAGGTGATTCAGGAGTTTCAAAGAACTCCCGTTCCCGTTGTGGTCTATGTGTATCCGCCGGGAGGAAGGGCGGCTTCTGCGGGTGCTATAATTACTGCGTCCGCAGACGTTGCGGTGATGGCTCCGGGCACCAACATAGGTGCGGCGCATCCGGTTCAAGCTACTGGCGAGAAGATGGAGGAGGCTATGAAAGAGAAGGTTGTGCAAGATATGCTCGCCTTTGTTAGGTCCATAGCAAAGGAGAAGGGTAGAAACCCAAACGTTCTTGAGAGGATGGTAAAAGAAAGCATCTCCCTAACACCCGACGAAGCCCTCAAGGAGGGCGTAATAGACCTTATCGCAAGTAGCAGACAGGAGCTTTTGGAAAAGCTAAACGGTAGAAAGGTAAAGAAGCATGGCAAAGAAATAACCATAAAAACTTCGGGCGTGCCTGTGGTTGAGGTGGAGGAGAGCTTGAGGGAATCCTTTCTGAAGGTTATCACCAATCCCACCATAGCCTACCTGCTACTCCTTATAGGTTTTTATGGCATATTCTTTGAGCTTTACAATCCGGGTGCGGTGGTGCCCGGGGCAGTGGGTGTTGTTAGCTTCCTGCTTGGTCTCTACGGTCTTGGGGTCATAGGTATAAATTGGTTGGGACTTTTGCTGATCTTGGCGGGCATACTGCTTTTGGCTTTGGAGTTGATCACGCCAACCTTTGGGGGATTGGCAATAGCGGGTGCCATAGCCTTAGCGGTAGGCTCCTTGGTGCTCATAAGCCCAGACTCTCCTTACGGAGATATACCCATATCCGTAATAGCCACTATGGTGCTTACCACTGTTTTCTTCTTCTTGGTGGCAGGCAGGCTCGGTCTAAAAGCCCAAAAGAGAAAGAAGATGACTGGCTATGAGGAACTGATAGGAGAAGAGGGAATAGCCATGACGAATTTTGAAAAAGGTAAAGGTAAGGTTTTTATAAAGGGCGAAATATGGAACGCAGTAAGTGAAGATGAGATTAAAAAGGATGATGCTGTTATAGTGGAACAAGTGAAGGGGCTTACCCTGTATGTTAGAAAGGCTAAGTAGCTTCCTCTGACTCTTTTTCTGCAAATCTATGATGGCAAAATGGACATACCAGAGCCTTTCTATGCACTTCTGAATATCACACTGAACATCTCTTTTTGCCTTTCAAAAATAAAAACAGATTTATGTGAAAAATTTGCTTTATCAAAAAGTAGGCTATTAAAAAGCCCGAGATTATAGTCCATCCCTCTAAGGGAGTAATTGGTTCAAAACTTTTGACCCAAAAATAAGTGGTAGCTATGGACGCTATCCAAAAGGCGGGCTTTCTATCCAAAAACACCTGAACGAGGATCTGAATTAGTGCCATATAAACAAAAAACTGAAAAAGTGGATTGAGGAAAAGAGGCTCAAGAAAGTTTAAAAGCTCCAAGCTTCCCAAACCCCCTAAGGAAGGTATTCAGTAAAAAACCAAAAAGAAAGCCGCCCATTAAAGGGACAGCTTTGATCAAACCTCCTTCCGCAAGGAACATTCCCATTATTATAGCAAAGATAAAAATCCTCAGCGGATAAGTAAAAAGTGCTAAAAATATACCCTTTTTAAAAAGTCTATAAAGCACCTCCACATAGAGGGCACCCAAACCAGCCCCCACAAAAAACTCAAGCATTCAAGCCTTTAAAAGCCAAAGGTGGTGGGTATGTCCAGGTTGACGTCTCTCACTTCCTTTATATCAGGGAATCTGTTCTTTAGAGCCCTCTCAATGCCTGCCTTTAGGGTGAGCACAGACATTCCACAGCCTGAACAGGCTCCCAACATCCTAACCAAGACCACGCCATCTTCCTGCACATCCACAAGCTCCACATCTCCACCGTCAAACCTGAGGGCTGGTCTGATCTCATCCAAAACCGCCTCTATCTCTTCCCTTGTTGGCATAGCCATGTTTTACCTCCTTTAAAAAAAGTATAATCAACCCAAAGCTTACCTTCAATAACAAAAATCATACTTTAACAGTCCTTTCCAGCCCAGGCGTGGAATACAGCCCCTCTCTTATGGCGGACAAGAGCATTTCAAGGGCAGATTGATAATCTTGGGTATTTATTTTGCATCCGCTTGCATACTTGTGTCCGCCCCCACCGAGCCTCTCTGCGATCTTTGCCACATCCACCTTCCCCTTTGACCTAAGGGAAACTTTAAAAACTCCCTCATCGGATTTTTCTATTAGGGCAAAGGCAACCTCTACGCCCTCTATGGACCTCGGATAACTTACCAACCCCTCGCTGTCTGAATATTCGGTGCCCGTTTCCTTAAAGAACCTATCAAAGATGGTTATACCGGCAACAAGACCATCCTCATAGCAAGTTAGAGTTTCAAGAACCTTGGAAATGAGCTTCATTTTATTCAGAGATTCCCTTTCGCTAAACATTACATAGGTTTTGTGAGGGTCAGCCCCAAGCTGAACCAATTCCTTTGCCATCTCAAAGACTTCCGCAGTGGTGTTGGAGTATCTAAAAAAGCCCGTATCCGTTGCCAAGCCGGAATACAAGCATTGGGCTATTTCTTGGTCAATGCAATCTTTGTCCCAACTCTTTAGGAGCTTGTATATTATGCTTGCGGTTGCAGGTTCAGAGTGGTCTATGTAATCCCACTCCCCGTAAAATTCACCGCCTATGTGGTGGTCTATGCGTGCCCTTTTAATAGCCTTTACTTCCGCACCTATTCGGTAAAAACCCGAAGCATCCACTACTATGGCAAGGTCATAAACCTCTTGGGTGGGGAGCTTTAACACCTCCTCCACATGTGGGAGGAAGTCAAGAAAGTGGGGCACCTTGTCTTTACAACCCACACTGACCCTTTTGCCCTTCTTTCTCAAAAATAGATACAGGGCAAGGGCTGAGCCAAGAGTGTCCGCATCGGGGCTTTCGTGGCTTGCAATGAGTATAGAACCTTTTTCTTCTTTTAGAAGTTCAACCAATGGGATCGTCTCCACCTTCATAATGCACCTCCAAGCTATTTAAATATAAGCCATTCAGCCTTTTTTTTACCCAGCTTATAGGTCCGTAATGGACTTCCATAGCACATTGAACTATGGACTCAGAGAGGGAAGGATGGGAAAATATTGAGCTAGCAAGAAAGTCTGCCCTAAGGTTTGCCTTCATAAGATGAACTACCTGGTGGATCAGCTCTCCTGCATGGGGACCAACTATGTGGCATCCCAGTATATTTCCTGTTTGTTTATCTACCACGAGCCTAACAAAGCCCTCATCCTCTCCGTCATCCATAGCCTTTGGGTTAGACATAAAGGAAACCACACCCACCACACAATCATAACCTTCGTCTTCTGCTTGATCCTCCGTTAGCCCTACAGAGGCAACCTCGTAGGCACTGTATATGATCTTGGGCATGAGTTTGTCGTTTCTGACGTTATCCCTCTCTCCGAGCATGTGGCTAACAGCTACCTTACCCTCATACATAGACTTGTGGGCAAGCATCAAGGGTGATGTAATATCCCCGCAGGCGTATATGTTTTCCACGGAAGTTTGGCAGTATTCATTGACCTTCACAAAGCCCCTGCTGTCCTTTTCTACACCAATTTCCTCCAAACCTATACCATCTGTGTTTGGCTTTCTACCAACTCCCACCAAGATACAATCTACCTCTACAACGGAACCATCCGAGATGCTGACCTTTAATTTGCCATCTTCTTCAGAGAACCCAATTACCTTAGCCCTCAACCTAACATCCACTCCAAGCCTTTTTAGCTTTCTTGCGAGATATCTGGAGGATTCCTCGGGTATGTCTGGAGAGGGCAAGAGCCTGTCTAAAAGCTCCACTAGAACCACATCCACACCATACATTCTGAATATGTAGGCAAACTCCACACCCACCGCACCACCGCCTACTATAAGCATACGTTTTGGAAATTCTCTCAAACTCCATATCTGGTCTGTGTTGAAAATTTTTTTGCCATCTGCGGGTAAATCCTTCAAGTCTGCACAGGATGAACCTGTAGCCAAAAGAATGTAGCGGGTCTTTAAGGTAATGTCTGAACCTTCCACGTAGACAGTGTTTTTGTCCTTGAGAATACCCCTTCCGTAGAATATGGGAATGCCCAGCTTTTGGGCAAACTTTTTGAAGTTCTCTCTTATGGTTAGAACCACTTGGTCTCTGCCTTCTGCCAACATCCAGGGGTCAAAGCTAATCCCTTCTACCTTTATGCCATAATTCTGTGCCTTTGATAACTTTTCCAACAAGTAAGCGCCGTGTCTCATATACTTGGATGGAATACAGCCCCTGTTTAGACAAGAGCCTCCCACTGTTTCTGGAGAAAGCTCCACAAAGGCAACCTTCATCCCCCGGCGGTAGGCATAAAGTCCCGCCTCATAACCACCACTACCTGCACCCACTATAACCAAGTCAAACTCCATCCTTTTTGTTCCTCCTTCTTTCCTTATAGACTGCCTGCCTACATTGCCTTATTATGGTTCTGTATTTGTAATACATAGAGGGCTCTTTGATGGGTAGCTTGTAATACTTTTCCAGAAGTAGCATAATATCTTCCGTGGTCAAGTATTTATGGTTCCTTATGAGCCCCTTTATATATTTGACTATACGGGTCTCTTTCATTAGGGAATTAAGTATATACCAACCCAGTTTGGAGGCTGTTCTAAAAATCCCTCATCGGGACCGTCCCCCCAGCCTCTAAGGGAACTAACCTACTCCTCACCCTATCCCACGCCCCTTCCACCAATACGGGCTTCAGAGGAGAAAGGTCTCTTGGTAAGACCCTTCCAAGGATAGGGAAGAGGAGGGCTACCCTCAGAACTTGCCAAGCTACCTGAGAGACCTTTTTAGTCTCTCCCTGCTCGGAATTCCTTCCATTGGCTCCCTCGCAGGAGCTTGACTCACTCTGAAGGCTTTGTATGAGAATAGTTAAAAGCTTCTTTGCATACTCTACATTCTTTAGTTCGCTTTTTAGTGCATTTCTCTTGTATTCATTGCTTTCCTTTTCTATAAGTTCTCTAAGTTCCTTTTCTCTCTCTTCATACCTTTTCAGTGCAAACTCCAGATATGTTTTGTCCTTCAAAAGCTTTTCGTAATTCTCAGGCATGTCCTCTTTAAAGTCCAGTGCCCTTCTCCCTATCACATAAGCACCAGCTACGTCTTTGTCTATGTTCAACTGCGGTGCATACTTTAGCATGCCTATAACTGATGTATAGGCAGGATTTACCTCTACCACTTCCACTCCCTTTAACATTGCTACCCTCTTTAGCTTTTGCAGGAGTTTTTTGGCGTTCCAGTGGTGAAGTCTTTTTCTTAACTCAGCTTTCCCATCTCCACGCATTCCTCTTTTTAGTTTCTTTAGGTTCTCTATGGCTATGGCTTTACCTTTCTGAATGGCTAAATCTACTATCTGATGGGCTAATATCCGCTCTTGGTGGTCTTTGCTGTTTTGGGAAAGTCCTATAAGGTGGTGTAAGCTGATAGTTTGATAGCTTTGTAGTTCTCCAGTTTTTGAGACTTCCACTATGGCTAAGTGGATGGGTGATGCGTTTGTGTCTATGGCTATTACTCCCTTCTCTTTTGTGTATCTCACTTTAGGTTTTGGGATTTCAAAGGATACACTTCCATAAACTTCTCCATCTCTTAGCTTTAATTCCACTGTGTAGGCAAAGTAGCTTTGGGTTTGCCAACTTTCTAAAAGCATAGCCATAAAGGTGAGCCACTTGTCTTTGCTGTTGCTGGGTTCTCTTAACACTCTTGCGTAGATAAACTCTCTGTTTCCTGTGGTAATTCTAAGATGCAGTTTTCCATCCAGTTCCATAAACCTGAGTAGTAGATTACCCTGTGCAGTTTTATGTTTTGAACCTATGGCGATCAATGTTCCCTGTCTTAATTCTCTCCATTGTTTTTTAAGTTTTTCTCTCGCCTTTCCTGAAAGGTGGTTTTTGCAGAGTTTTTCAAAAAGTCTTTTACCTCCAAACACCACTGGTTTATCCGTGGGATACTGCTTAGCTTTGTAAATGGCTGAGTCAATGTATTTGGTCGGTAGGTCAGGAAATAGCTGTCTCAGTCTATGGTATATTTGAGCGTGTTGGTTTCTTGCTTTCTCTTTTTCCAAATCCTTTAGCATATTGTATGCTACACGGATAGCGGAGGACTGCATACGCATAAGCTTTATGAGTTTTTCTTTGTCTTCCTTTTTCAGTTCAAGCTTGAACTGTAAGCTAACAAACATCAAGCTTAGATTTTAGCCTTAAAACTCTTGCGTGTCAATGAGGTTGTATTTTTAGAACAGCCTCACCCAGTTTGTGTTATAATGGTTATCAACATGGAAGGTTTGAGCTTAAGTCATGTATATACGGGACTTTTAGCAATGGCACTTTCTGTGGTTTTAGTTTTGCTGGCAGGCAAACCCTCCATAAGACCTACCAAATTCCAAGCCCTTTGGGAGGGATACATAAGGTTTGTTAGGGGTATGGTTATAGAAAATATGGGACATGAGGGTTTAAGGTATGTGCCTCTAATATCCGCCATTGGTCTTTTTGTGTTTTTTTCCAACCTTTTGGGAATGGTGCCTGGGCTGGAGGCACCCACCGCTAACGTAAACACCAACTTAGCCCTTGCCCTAATTGTGTTTCTTTTTTACAACATAGAGGGCTTTAGGCTACACGGTGTTGGATATCTAAAGCACTTTATGGGGCCCAGTCCTTACTTGGCTCCCGTTTTCTTTCCCATAGAGGTTATTTCCCATTTGGCAAGACCCATAACCCTAACACTCAGGCTTTTTGCCAACATGAAGGGAGGAGCCATGATTTTGGCAGTTTTGGTAAGCCTTGTGGTGCAAAACTACCTTATAATGGCTGTCTCTCCTGTACTTCTGCTGTTTATAATCGCTATAAAGTTTTTGGCGGTTTTCATACAGGCATACATATTTATGATCCTTTCCACCATTTATTTGGCTGGTGCAGTAGCCCATGAAGAACACTAAAAATTTCAATAAGGAGGTAATGCTATGAGAAAGGCATTTCTTATGAGCATGCTGATCCCTGCCCTGGCGTTGGCAGCTGAGGGAGAGGCATCAAACCAAGGGATCATGTATTTGGGAGCAAGTCTTGCAATAGGCTTAGCAGCTTTTGGGGCTGGAATAGGTATGGGTTATTTGCTTAAGGGCACTCAAGAAGGAATAGCAAGAAACCCCACAGCAGGTGGTAGGCTTCAGACCACAATGTTTATAGGGTTGGCTTTCTTGGAAACTCTTGCCCTTTATGCTCTGTTGGTGGCTATAATAATCCTGTTTGTGAAATAAGAGCGGGGGCTCGCTCCCCCCTTTTGGAGGTAAAGGGAAATGGCAACCCAGAGGAACATTACCCATCTTTCGAACAGGAAGAGGAGGCGCAAAAGCGGATTTTTGGCACGGATGTCCTCCAAGAGCGGGAGAAAGATCATAGCAAGAAGGCGCAAAAAGGGTAGAAAGGTGTTGGCACCCAATTGAAGGGATTTGCGATCTTTCTTATAAAGCTTTGGCAGAAGTCTATCTCTCCCCTGTATCCGCCCTCTTGCCGGTATTACCCCACATGCTCCAATTATGCTATAATGGCTGTGGAGAAGTACGGTGTGATAAAAGGAACCGCTAAAGCCCTATGGCGCATATTGAGGTGTAATCCTTTTTCCAAAGGAGGCGTTGATTATCCCTGATGCAAAGGCAGGATATTGACCCTAAAAAGCTGTTTGTGATAGTTGTTCTGGCAACCCTTTTCATATTTGCTTATCAGGCTTACCTTATCCTTTTTCCTCCGCAGAGCACCAAAAGTCAAGGAAACCAGGCCATAAAAGAAGAGAAGGTACCTCAAGATGTGCCTCCGCTTTTGCTGGGAACTACAAGGGAAAAGGCAAAACCTACAAACCTTGTGAGCTACAAATCTGAGAACTTTGAGCTCGTCTTTGCCCAAGAGGGTGGAAGACTGGTTGGATTCAAAGACCTAAAATACAACAGAGAGCTCATTACAGAGGAGGAAAAAAAGCTAAACCTGTTCCCCCTTGAGGTGTTCACCGGAGACCCAAACATTGACCTTGCGCTGAACTCAGAGGGCTATGAGATAAAAGTAGAAAGCAACAGAATAAGGCTAAGCCTCAGAAAAGAAAACTGGAGCATAGAAAAGGTTTTGGAGGACAAGGGCAATTACTTTGTGCTCTCTTTAGTTAGCAAAAACCTTCCGCCTCTGTTTGTATCCTCCGGCATTCAGGTAAAGGAGGATGACTTTTACACCCACTCGGGTCCTGTGCTAAAGGTGGGAGAGAGGGTTTTAAGGTTGGAGATAAAGGACATCCAATCTAAAGAGCTTCTCTTTGGAGACATAAAGTTTGCGGGTGTGGAAAGCAGGTATTACTTTAAGGGTTTTCAGGGTGATATATCCGCTTCTGCAGTATACAGAGTGGGCGAGAAGGACAGCCTAGTTCTTGTTAGGGCAGAAAGGCCTTTAAACCTCTACATGGGTGCCAAGGAATACAGCCGGCTAAAGCCTTTGGGTCTTTCGGATGTTATCGATTATGGTAGCCTAAAACTTTTGGTAAAACCCCTCTTCGTGTTTATGTATTGGATCTATGAACATCTTAACTCTTGGGTCTTTTCCATCCTTGCCCTTACCCTTATCGTCAGACTTTTGATGTTTCCCCTTACCTACAAGAGCACCCTTTCTATGATGAAGCTTTCGGAGCTTGCCCCCAAGATGCAACAGCTTAAAGAAAAATACAAAGACGACCCTGTAAAGTTTCAGGAGGAAATGGTCAAGCTCTACTCGGAGGTGGGCTTTAACCCTGCTTCTGGCTGTTTGCCTATACTCTTACAAATACCCGTTTTCTTTGCCCTCTATAAGGTTCTAACCATAACCGCAGACCTCCAGCTTGCTAAGTTTTTATGGATAAATAGCTTGGCAGAGAAAGATCCCTTTTATATCCTGCCCGTGCTCATGGGAATAACCATGATCGCCCAACAGTTCATAAGCCCATCCCCCGAAAAATCTCAAAACATTATTATGTATATATCGGCAGTTATATTCACTTTCCTCTTTGCCAATTTCCCCTCCGGTTTGGTGCTCTACTGGACTTTTAACAACATAATAAGCTTGGGTCAGAGCTACCTTATAAAGAAGCTAATCACAAAGCCAGAGGCAAAGGAAAGGAAAAAAGGTAAGAAAAAATGAGGGTCCTTATCACCGGTGGTGCGGGTTTTATTGGTTCCAACCTGGCAAAGGAACTGCAGAGCACCTATCCCAAAGCGAGGATTTGGGTTTTGGATGACTTTTCCTCTGGGCACTTTAAAAACCTGCTGGGTTTTAAAGGAGAGGTGATCACCGCAGACCTATCGGAGCCATCCCCCTGGGAGTGGTTAAAAGAGAAATTTCACTTTGATGTGGTTTTCCATCAAGGTGCCATAACAGACACCACTGTAATGGACCAGTTTAAGATGCTAAGGGTTAACGCAGACAGCCTGAGGTTTATACTGGATGCGGTCCTTGTATGGAAGGCAAAGCTCATATATGCCTCCTCCGCCGGCGTTTATGGAAACAGCCCATCACCCATGAGAGAAGGGGAAGGAGAAGTGCCCGAGAACCCTTACGGCTTTTCTAAGTTGATGATGGACCAAATAGCCCTGAACTTCATGGAAGAGAACCCACATATAAAAGTTGTGGGTCTGAGATACTTCAACGTGTATGGACCGGGGGAAAGCTACAAGGGAAAGACCGCCAGCATGGTCTATCAGCTATACAAACAGATGAAGGAAGGGAAAAGACCAAGGCTCTTTAAGTGGGGAGAGCAGAAGAGGGATTTTGTTTATGTAAAGGATGTGATAAGGGCAAACCTGCTGGCAATGGAGGGGGATGTTTCTGGCATCTTTAACATAGCTACGGGCATGGCAAGAAGCTTTAATGAGATCGTTTATATTCTAAACCAACTTTTGGGCACAAACTTAGAACCAGATTACTTTGATTGTCCCTATGACTTTTATCAGAACTACACCCAGGCGGATATAACAAAGGCAAAGGAGCTTTTGGGCTACGAGCCTCAATATAGCTTAGAGGAGGGCATAAAGGATTATCTTAAAAATCTGTGAACTGGGAAGAGGTCCTCAACGCCCTTGGAGCGGGAGTTTTGGTGTTAAAAGGTTCAGAGGTAGCCTTTGCCAATCGCTTTTTGGTGGAAAACCAACTTGTTAGGGAAGACTGGAAAGGAAAACACTACTACGAGGCAATAAAAAGCCTGCCCTTTATATCCATCGTAGGAAGGGCTCTTGGTAAAGACTCCCTTTCTGAGGAATTTCAGCATTTTGAGAGGTTCTACAGGGTAGTTTCAAAGAAGACGGGGGGGCTGTTTGTCTGCGAGGTTTCCGATGTGAGCCATGTAAAGAAATACGAGCAGTCAAAGAGGGAGTTTGTGGATAACGCCTCCCACGAGCTGAAAACACCCATATCGGTTTTAAGGGGCATAGTGGAGACCCTTTTGGAGGAGGAAGAAGACCAAAGAAAAAGACGGTTCTTAGAGAAAGCTCTAAGGAGAATAGAACAGATGCAAAAC